>JBAYFJ010000147.1:0-5071 GCA_041667245.1 Bacteroidales bacterium
AAAGCGAGGGAAAGAAGCAGTATCCCCTCCTTGGAGCCTACCAGCGGCTGAATCTCGTCATCGGGATTGAGGATGACGTGATAGTACCTCTCATACCACTGTGAAAAGGCTTTTCTCAAAGCGAGAAGTCCCACGTAGCTTTGGTAGGCGTGATTGCCTTCCTGTGCCGCTGATTCGGAGAGTTTCGCAATCGCCTCCGCGGGAGGCATTCCGTCCGGAGCCCCTATGCCCAGATTGATGATTTTTTCCTCTCCGGAAGAGATCCTCCGGGAATTCAATCTGTCGATTTCTTTCAATTTTTTGGAGAAGTAGTACTCATGCACGCTCTCGGTGCGTTTTGCCGGTTGTATAATCATATCTGAGTCTGTTTAAATAGCCGATTGGTATTCACCTAATATGTCCATATCCTCAAGCAGAGGCCTTATCGCCGCCAATGCGAGAGTGTAACGCCCATAGTCATCGAACTTTATGTCCACATAAAAGAAGTACTGCCACTGCTTCCCGGGAATGGGCAGCGACTGTATTCTCGTGAGGTTCATCCCGTAAAAGGAAAGAATGGTAAGGATGTGCGCGAGAGAGCCTGGGGTGTGAGGAAGGGTAAAGCATATTGAGGATTTGTCGATAGCCTTACTGTCTACCTTCAGAGCATCGTCAAAAATGAGAAACCTTGTGAAATTCTCTTTGTAAGTCTCAATGCTACTTCTCAATATCTCCAATCCATAAAGGTCCGCCGCAAGTTCCGACGCCACCGCCCCTACTCCCATAATGCTGTTCCCGGCAATGTCAGCAGCGCTTTTGGCGGTGTCCTCGGATTCCACCATCTTGATCCACGGGCATTCCCGCTCAAAGAAATCGCGGGTCTGGTTGATGGCCATATAATGGGTTCTGACCTCTTTTATGTCCTCAAGACGTTGTCCCGGCACCGCCATTAGGTTCTGTCGGATGCGGAGATAGACCTCGCCCTTGATCTTTCGGTCATACTTTCGGAGCAACTCGAAATTACGGAGCAGCCCTCCGGACACAGTGTTCTCAATAGCCATCACGGCAGCGTCCGCAACGCCATTGTCAAGGGCTTTGTAAAGGTCCTCGAACGTGGCGCACTCGACAATCTGAGGCGTCCGTTCCGACCTGCTTTCGTAGAATTTTCTTGCTGCTTGCTCGTGAAAACAGCCTGAAAAGCCTTGTATCGCTACTTTTTCCATATTCACTAACACTAAAAAAGGCCGCCCGGTTCAATCCGGACAGCCTCTAAATTACATTCGTTAAGATGATAATCTATGACATACAACGCCCGGATCTATTGCCTTGAGTGGTAATAGAAATAAGAATAGACGCTGTTATAAAATCGGTTGCTTGTCATAACGAAGGCAAATATAAACAAAATTTCAGAAAAGCAAACTAAACGGTGAGAATATCTTTGGATTTCGCATCGACGAGAGAATCAATCTCCTTGACTCTCTTGTCCGTCACTTTCTGAAGCTCATCCTCGCCTTCTTTCTCTCCGTCCTCCGAAAGGCCCTCGTTCTTCTGTGCTTTCTTGAGAAGCTCAAGACCGTCACGACGAGCGTTACGGATCACGACCTTGCCGTTCTCGCCGGCAGCCTTGGCCTTCTTGATCAGTTCGTTTCTCCTTTCCTCGGTCAGAGGAGGTACGGTGCAGCGGATCTTCTCTCCGTCGTTCTGCGGGGTAAGACCGATGTTGGCGTCCATAATGGCTTTCTCGATGACCGGAATCATCTTCTTGTCCCACGGCTGAATCAGAATGGTTCTTGCGTCAGGTGAGGAGACGGAAGCCATCTGAGGGACAGGCGTTTTGGCGCCGTAGTAGTCCCCATACACATTGTTGAATATGGCCGGATTAGCTTTTCCGACACGATATGTCTTGAGGTCTTCCTCAAGGAACATAACGGCTTCCTGCATCTTTTCATCGGAAGCGGTTACGATTTCTTTTGCTCTTTCTAACATAGTATTACGGTATTAGTTTCTATTATTATAAATGTACGAGGGTCCCGACCTTCTCGCCGTTGAGGATTCTGGTCAGATTACCTTTATGATTGAAGTCAAACACGATGATCGGCATATTCCCCTCCTCGCAAAGCGCGAAAGCAGTCTGGTCCATCACCTTCAAGCCATCGACTATCGCCTTGGAGAATGTGAGTTCGTCGAACTTTACGGCAGAGGGATCTTTCTCAGGATCGGCACTGTAGACCCCGTCGACCCTGGTTCCTTTCAGCAACGCGTCTGCGCCGATCTCAAGAGCGCGCAACGCGGCGCCGGAATCAGTCGTGAAGAATGGGCTGCCTGTGCCTCCGGCTATCAAAGCCACCCCGCCTTCGTCCAACACTTTGACCGCGTCGTCTCTCATATAATACTTTGCGACAGGCTCCATCGGCGTTGCCGTGAACACGGTCGCTTTCACTCCCTGTTCCTTGAGAAACATCGAGAGAGCGAGAGAGTTGATCACGGTGGCAAGCATTCCCATCTTGTCGCCGTCCACTCTGTCGAAGCCCTTACCGACTCCCTGAATACCTCTGAATATGTTGCCGCCTCCGTTCACGATGGCGATTTGCATCCCCGCCTTGACTGCCGAAGCAACCTCGCCGGCATAGTCTCTCAAAGCCTGTGTGTCCAGGCCGCTCCCCGACTTGCCTCCGAGACTTTCTCCGCTAAGTTTCAATAATACTCTTTTATACATTGTGTAGACGTTGGAAAAATGATTTTTTACAAAAACAAAATTACGAAATATTATGAAACTTGCAAGAAAGAATATATATTTGCAGGCGTAAACAGGATTAACAGAATAATTAAAGAAAAATAATGGCAAATCTTTTCCACTATTCTATCGGCAAGAAATTCATTCAAAGCATAAGCGGTGCTTTTCTAATCGTCTTCCTATGTCTCCATATGACCATCAACTTTTTCTCGGTCATCGACACATTCCTTGGAACATACGATACTCAGGACGGACTTTTCCAGATGGGTTGCGACTTTATGTCTCTGCCGATCGTGACCATTATGGTTCCTGTGCTGGCGCTTGGAGTGTTAATCCACATCATTTACGGAATTCTGCTCACCTTCGAGAACGTCAAGTCACGCGGCGGGTACAAGCGCTATGAAGTTGCGAGCCGCGCGAAAGCTGACTCTTGGTCTGCAAAGAATATGTTTGTTCTGGGGATTGTCATTCTCGGAATCATTTTCGTGCATCTTACTCATTTCTGGGCTGATATGCAGCTTCAGGAATTTATGGGCAAGGAAGCCGCGAATCCTTATGAGCTTCTTAATCTCACATTCGGTCGATGGTGGATGCTTCTTATCTACATCGTCTGGTTCATCGCAATCTGGTTCCACCTCACACACGGATTCTGGAGTATGTTCCAAACAGTGGGCTGGTCCAACAACGTTTGGATGAGAAGATTAAAAGTCATAGGAGTCATTGTAGCCTCAATCATTGTGCTCGGTTTCATTACGGTAGCGGTCAACGCTTTTCTTCAGGCAAACGGTCTGATAATGTAACCCGGAACAAAATAGAAATTGTTAAAGGCTG
Organism: Bacteroidales bacterium; assembly: GCA_041667245.1. Lineage (GTDB taxonomy): Bacteria > Bacteroidota > Bacteroidia > Bacteroidales > UBA932 > Cryptobacteroides. Next base: position 3,545 of record JBAYFJ010000147.1, read on the forward strand.
ACCCCTGACGGTTCAGCCTTTTTTTTGTGTTTGTATATACCAATCAAATTATCAATATCTAAAATTATCCACATTATGAAACAGAAAAAATTCATGCTCCCCGAGAGCGAGATTCCCACGCAATGGTACAACATTCAGGCGACAATGCCTCACAAACCATTGCCTATCCTGAATCCTGCCACGAGACAGGCCCTTAAACCGGAGGATCTCTTCCCAATCTTCAACGAGGAATGCTCCAAGCAGGAACTCGACCAGACCCACGAATGGATTGACATTCCGGATGAGGTCAGACAGATGTACTCTTACTACAGATGCACACCACTCGTAAGGGCTTATGCTCTCGAGAAGGCTCTTGACACTCCCGCACACATCTATTTCAAGAACGAAAGCGTGAGCCCCGTCGGAAGCCACAAGTTGAACTCAGCTCTGGCTCAGGCTTATTTTTGCAAAAAGCAGGGCGTGACCAACATCACCACGGAGACGGGAGCCGGCCAATGGGGCGGTGCGCTGTCTTACGCGGCAAGGGTTTTCGGTCTTGAATGCGCCGTGTATATGGTCAAGATCAGTTACGAGCAAAAGCCGTACAGACGAAGCATTATGCAGACCTACGGTTCCAATGTAACTCCTTCACCATCAATGTCCACGAGGGCCGGAAAGGACATACTCACGGCAGATCCGCTTGACAACGGCTCTCTCGGATCCGCTATCTCGGAGGCTATAGAACTGGCCCTGCACACTCCTAACTGCAAGTACACTCTCGGCTCGGTGCTCAATCACGTCTGTCTGCATCAGACTGTGCTCGGTCTTGAGGCTGAGAAGCAGATGGCTATGGCGGACGAGTACCCTGATATGGTGATCGCCTGCTTCGGAGGCGGGTCCAATTTCAGCGGAATCTCCTATCCATTTATGAGGCATAACATTCTGGAAGGGAAAAAGACCAGATTCATCGCGGCTGAGCCCGCGGCTTGCCCAAAACTGACGAGGGGAAAGTTTGAATACGATTTCGGCGACGAGGCCGGTTACACTCCGCTTCTCCCTATGTACACTCTGGGCCATTCTTTCAAGCCCGCGAGCATTCACGCAGGCGGACTGAGATACCACGGGGCAGGAGTCATTATGTCTCAACTGATGAAAGACGGGTATATGGAAGCGATTGACATAGCTCAGACTGAGTCTTTCAAGGCGGGAGTCACTTTTGCGCGCACCGAGGGCATCATTCCGGCTCCGGAGTCATGCCACGCCATCGCGGCGACGATTCGCGAGGCTCTGAAATGCAAGGAGAAGGGTGAGAAGAAGACCATCCTGTTCAATCTGTCCGGACACGGTTTCGTCGATATGAGTTCTTACGACAATTATTTCTCGGGCAATCTGAGGGACTACATCGTGAGCGACGCCGAGATTGCGAAGTCGCTTGAGAGCGCCGACAAACTGAACAAGTAAGGCTAAGCGGCAAATACAAAAAAACCGGGCATACGTCAAAACGCATGTCCGGTTTTTTTAAGCCATTTTACTATTCTCCTTTGTCGC
>JBAYFJ010000148.1:0-5033 GCA_041667245.1 Bacteroidales bacterium
CCATTTCACCCTAACGCATTTGAACACAATTATCAAATACGGCTCGATAAATTTTGACAGAATAACCCTGTACGGATACAATCTGCCTTTGGGAATAATCCTAATGTAATAAGGAATTAGTTCGTTTATATTCTGAGACAACAACTTTCTAACAGGGACATAGACTCACCTGGTAGCTGACCGTGCTGTTTCTTTAGCTAGTCGGAACTTTGACCGACAATAGGGGGACTAAAATTGCGCCATTGCGCTTTCAATAATGTCGTTAGTACGACAAAAAAGACGCTGAAAAAAATCATTTTTTTCGGCATCAAAAGTTCTTCAAAACTTAATACTCTTTAAAATTTCTCATTTTCTAAAGATTGACCGAATTAGTTAAACTGACCTTTAAATAATTTCCTTTTGAAAACGATGCAAAGGTATGGCAAGTTTTTCATATCTGCAAATCTTTTTGTGCTTTTTTTCACATTTTTTCAATATTTATCGTTTTAGCCTTCAAATAGCACGTTATGAAACGGTTTAGATTCTTTGAGGAATTCTAAATTAGAGAAAACCGGCAACTTATATTCTTTCAAAATGGTAATTATAAGGACAAAAAAAGGAGGTGCTGACCGCCACCTCCCTGAAAAGATTCCGGTGTGATTCGCATCATCAAAGGAATCCAGAAAGATAAATACACTAATTATAATTCGAACCAGTCAGAAACGGACGCTGAGAACTCTATCGGGTTAAGTCCGATGACAAGACCCATATTGATCGTCTTATTAATGTTCCAAGAGCTGTCAACTCCGTCGCTCTTTGTCATTGAGGAAAGGTTCTTCGTAATTAAATTGGTAACTTCTGCATCTGAACCAGTCTTTGTAGTGTACAGAACTTCGATCTGAACACCGTCCAAAGACTGAGGTATCATAAGCAATAGACCATCGGATGTGTTGTCTGAAACCTCGACTGACTTAGGAAAAGAAGGCATCGCAACTCCGGATTCGGAAACAGGAAGCGCAAAGTCTTTCCTGTCCTGAAGATTTCCCCACTCGAATGTGGTCGTCTCGCTAAGTGGATCATAAACAGGTGTCAATGTGCCGGAGGAATAGACATTCTTCAAAGTGACGCTTTTAATGGTGACGACCGTGTTGTCGTCCTTAATGGATTTGCATCCGCTGAATCTTACTCTCGTGAGCATATGAAAGAATTTGAACTGAACGTTACCTGAGTTTGAGGAAACTGTCTGATCTGCCACGACGTCGGAGACAAGGAAATCCACTTGCTTGGATGCATCCTCGTTCACAGAGAACTGGAAAGCACCTAATCCTTTGGAAACCTTAGAAGAAATGCCGGAATTCTCGACTTTAGGATAGTAGGCGAAAAATGAAAGAGCCTTTCCGGATTTTTCATCAGGCCACTGTTTGGCAGGCGCATAACTGCAATCTTCTCTGGCGCTCTTAGTCTGAGAGGGCTGATAATTGACTGAAACATTGTTCATAAAGTCAGGAGCCTCATTAACTCCCTCGAAACTTCCTTCCTTGCTCTGATAAGAATAGACACCGAAAATCGCATCGACCGGCAACTGCGTTCCGGATTGAATCAATGAAGAACCGGCCTTTGTCGCCGTGGAAGCGTAAGTGCTGAAACTAATGTACTCCGGAGTGTCTACAACAGGACACATCTCACTCTTCGAGCAGGAAAAGACTGTTAAAACGGCTAATGCGGAAATTATAATACGTGTTTTCATAATTAAAATCCTTTAAAAAAAAATTCTTGTTTTAATTAGTACCAAGAAGAGTCTCTCAAACTCATCTTGGCTAGCAACTGTCGGAGGTTATCAGCCCCGTTCCTGAAACAATGTGCTTTTCAGGTTGAGATCACGCGGGGAAGCGTGTCTGGAGATGCTATTAATTAAACCGTTTTATATTCCTTCGGGCAACAAGAACGCTGCCACTAAAAAAGCGATTACTTCAATCGCAGTTTTTGAAGAAAAAGGAGCTCCAGAATCGGAGCATTGGAGATATGAAACAAACTATACATAATTCTGACCGAAAATTATATAAATCAAACAAATAATAAATGAACTAATACGAACTTCGCTAAAAGACAAAAAAGCTGAAATTCCGTAATTATGGGGGATTTCAGCTATAACCTGAAAGCCTTTTTGGCTATGTGTTCTTTTTAAGTTCGATGCGAAGGTAAATAAAAGAATTTACATTTACAACATTTTAAGTAAAAAAAAATCAATAATTTTCAAACGTTTTGAAAATAAAATTTTATTGTCCTGATAATCAGTATCTATTGAGTGCTCAGAAACCTCTGGTGATTTTCAAAACTCTGTCCGGGTAATTGGAAATGATGGCATCAACGTCCAACTCCACCATCTTCTGAATATCGGCAGTATCATCAACGGTCCAAGGGACAATCTTGATGTTCTTTGAATGACATTTCTCAACGAGGCTTTTGGTGACAAGTGATCCTTCAGGACTTAGCCACTCCGGAACGAAATCGAGCTGTCCCATATAGGTGTCGAAGTCGGGGACTTTGGAGTCCACAAGATAGGAAAGCATCAATTCCGGATACTTTTCGTGCATATAGTTAAGCGCTCTGGTGTCAAAACTCTGAACTACCAGTCTGTCTCCGAGATGTTTCGAGAGAAGAACTGCCACACAATGGTCCACAAACGTCTTGTACTCAGGCCAGTTTGCGCCTTCGCCCTTCCCCTTCCTTGTCTTTATCTCAACGTTGTAACGCATTTTGGAATAACCGTTTCTCTCTGTGAAGCTCTCGACAGAATCGATGAGGCTTGTGGCGAGAGGCTTAATGGCAGGTTCCTGAGCCTTTTCAGGCCAGACTGTGCTTTTGCGAAGGCCGACGTCGTATTTGGCAATGGAATCGTAAGGCATTGTGAAGAGATACTCTTTCTTCTGCTGAGGCTCTACGACACTGCCGTCAGGACGTGTGGCGTAACGGGAATGGAAATAAGCATCGTGCGAGACCACGACAAGACTGTCCTTGCTCATCTGCAAGTCCATCTCCAAAGTGTTCACTCCGAGTTTCACCGCGTTAATCATAGAACTGTAAGTGTTCTCCGGTTTCAGACCTGCCCCTCCTCTATGTGCCTGAACGTCAATGTAGTCATTCATGTCGACAGTGTAGTTCCACTCTTTTCCGAAGCGGCTTGTCACTTTCACTTTGATCTCGGAAGAGTACTGGCTCGGATTTGCCGCAAAATAATGGTCATTCTTGATTGCCTTGGATTTCTGGTCAAAAGGGAGGTTAACTCCGTCATTGGCATGATCGCCGCTCGGACCTCTGAAATATGTAGGGGACACATCCTTGACACGTAGCATTTCGCCCATAGGTTTGCCGTCCTGCCACCATTCTATCTTCCACTGCGGGTCGTAATCCCATACATTGGCCACCACGTTATTCGGATGATATTTGGACTGCCCCGGCTTGAGCATCTCCACTTGATAGTCGTCAGGATAGTCAATAGGGTGCAAGAACCATGAAAGGCTGTCTCCTGTCATAGAGAAAATCTCGTAGCCTCTCGGCGTGCCATCCTGACACCAGGTGGATTTCCAGAATCCGCCGCAGATGCTCGGGGCATTGTGCTCCATAATGTCGTCGGTGTAGATGAAATTGTCCTGGATGTGGGTGTGACCGGAAAGGAAATCGACCTTTCGTCCGTTAAGAATAGAGAGCATCTCGTCTGCGTTAATTATGTCTCCTCTGGACCAGACATGCAAAGGACTGTGCTGAGCTATGAAAAGTCTGGTGGTCTCGGGAATATATTCCAGAAGGCCGCTGACCCAGTCAAGTACTATGTCGGAATAGCCTTCCTTGTAATGTTTGTTCTGCTCGTACATTATGTCAGTTAGACAAATGACAAGAGAATTGCCGATGTGGAAAGCATAGTTTTCCGGCCCGAAGGACGCACGATATTTGTCGGCCACATTTTCGTGTGCGGCTGTCCTGTCATAGTCATGATTGCCGATGACTGGATAGACTGGTATGCCTATTCCCGCGACTGCTGCTTTGTACTGAGGGTAAATTTCTGGAGAATCCCAGCCTATGTCGCCTAAGGCTATCGCCGCTGTCGTATTTTTGGAGGAATATTTTTTCGCTTGGGCCTTAAGATCGTTAAGCGGTTTACCTGAGAACTGGTCGAAATGTTCTTGCGTTTTGGACTGAGGGTCGGAAATGGAGAACAGCGTGAAGTCTTCTTCATCGGAAGTCTTTTTTAAATCGAAATCGTATTTTTTACTGTCTGTCAGCGTCTTGTAGAATAGAGGTGTCCCAGTGCTGCAATCGACCGTGTAGCCCGAGGGGGTGATGACGTAGACAAACTCCGCCGAGTCATTCACTTTAAGTTTGAATCTTCCTTGCGAGTCTGTCTGTGCGAAACCGAAACCGTCTGTCACAAGAACATTTGCAAGCGTTTTGTCCTGGCAAGTCACAGTGCCTGTGACTTTTCTTGCGAAAGAAGCTGACGAGATTGTCAGCAGGATGAGTGTTAGTGCTAAAATTTTTTTCATATTTAGTTATGTAATTAATATCGATCGTTGCCGGCCTCCCTCCCTTGTCGGGTGCCGCCTTTCATCGCCTTTCATCGACTCTCTCCGACTCTAGTCGCAGGCTCCTTCTTCGCCCTCCTTTATCTCCTCCGGCCTTACTTCGCCATCCCCTCCTTTATCTCCCCCGGCCTTACTTGCCTAACGTCCACTCAAGCTCCAAATATCTACAAATCCCCTGCTATCGGTATTTGATACCTTCAGTTCACAACCTTCGGCTTTCGTTACAAAATCAGTTGATAAATATAGACATTTTTTCGCACTTTCACCTACCAAATCCAGTTTTCGGACATTCTGCAAGAAAATTCCGGCCTTTCACTCACCGATTCCTGTTTTCGGACATTCCGTGAGAAAAACCAGGCCTTTCACTCACCGATTCCAGTTTTCGGACATTCCGTGAGAAAAACCAGGCCTTTCACTCACCGATTCCAGTTTTCGGACATTCCGTGAGAAAAACCCGGCCTTTCACTCACCAAA
>JBAYFJ010000149.1:0-5018 GCA_041667245.1 Bacteroidales bacterium
CTCTCCGGCTCAAGCCTTTCCCGGTAAAGCCACAACTTCGCGAAAACATCCTGAGCGATGTCCTCCGAAAACCTCTCGTCTTTCAAAAGAGCATACACAAAGCGCTGAATGACAGGATAGTACCTTCTAAAGACAACAGCAAACGCATCCGAATCGCTATTCCTGACAGCCTCTATAAGATCCGCCTCCGACATCAGAACGTAATCTTTGATATGCTCTTTTCGACCCATACTCAACTAATCGTGACGACCCTTCTTCCTGAGGTAATTCAACAGCATCTCCGGACGATCCGTCTGAATCATTGAAGTCCCCATATCCAGAACCTGATCGTAAATCTTTGCGGGATTGCCGCAATCCAAAGCAGCGTCATCGTCAAGACCGCCGTTCAAAGAAGACCACAAAGTGTTCACCCAAAGCTTGGAACCGGACTCCAAAACCTTCTTGGCACAGTCAATTACCTCAGGCGACATCTTGTTCCAGCACACCTCATAAGCCAGAGGAACGACTTTCTTGGACATATACTCCTCGAACAGAGCCTTGCCTTGTGGCTTGAGGATGTCAATGATAGGCATATACATCATATTGTGAGGATGCTCCGACATCTTAGCGGCCACGACGTCAACACCTTTCTTGCCTTTGATCAGAATCTGGTCAGTGACACCGAGCTCCTCAGTAATCGCAAGAACCTGATCGTAGAACTCATAACCTTGATCCACATTCACTACGATTCTGTCTTTGCAAGCGATAAGAGCCTCTCTCAAAGTCGGCATACGAAGACTGTCAGTCACCACCCCGTGAGCCCTCTTCAGTTTCAGAGTACGAAGAGAATCGAAAGTAAAACTGCTCACAAGCCCTTTCCCGCTGGTCGTTCTGTCCACTGTCTTGTCGTGGCAAAGCACCAGCACACCGTCACTCGTCATCTTGAGGTCAAGTTCCATAATGTCCGCTCCCATTCTGATGATTGACTCGATAGCCGGAATAGAATTCTCCGGATAGTTGCGCCAATCACCTCTGTGACATGCCACGACCACATATTTGGAATTAGGATTATGAATCTCGGCCACAATCTTCTCAGCCCTGTTGGCATAATGAGGTTTGGCGGCAAAACAATTCGCAGCGACGAGAATCGTCACCGAAATGATGATTAAAAATTTCAAATGTCTCATATCTTTATCGTATTATTAAATATTCAGTCTCGTGACCGAGCACCACTTGCTCCGCCACACTACGAAGATATGCAGTTTTTGTCGAATTTAGGCCACAATCAGCAGGTTTTTCCCCGAACGGTTTGCCGAATAGCACGAGATAATTAACGCATGCCTTAAGATAGGCTCCGTAATCCGACTGATGTTTGTTGTCCTTATAGTAAAGGTTGATTCCCGAAGATCCTTCCCTTACAACCTTGAAAGCCTGACCGATAGGGGAGATCTGATCCCCGGCATTCTGAGCCATAGCCTTTGTGCCGGACGCAAGCAGACCGTCGAAAGTCGCGAAATCAGTGTAGCCTCCGAAAGAGGAGCCGGAATAAGCCCAAGTGTTCTCAAGGACCACTTTGCATCCGGAAGATGCCGCACGGATGTTGTCGGACAGCGTTTTGCAGTTAGCGGACACGCTTGCATTCTCGGAAGCGGACTTTGCGTACAAGGCAGGATTGCCGCTCTGGTCCTGAATGAAAGCATAGTCATAACCTCCCTTGGCGATGGCCTCGGCAGTCAGGGTGAGCGACAAATGATTGCCCAAAGTCTGAGATCCCTTGAAATTGGCCTGGACATCAAGATAGTGTCCCTCTGCCCATGCGATTTCCTTCAGCAGCCAAGCAGGGTTGTGGTAATAGGAAAACGAATTGCCCAAACAAAGAACTTTCTTGGTGTCCGATGGCTTTGAGGTGCCGAATTTCTGGACATAAGCTCCTGAGAAGCCGAACACCGGAATACTGCTCTTGCCTGTGACAGAAGTGCTCAGGGATCCTCCTGAACAAGTGTAACCGCCGACGGCTCTGCAACGGATTCGCACCTCTCCGCTCGTGTTGGCGTTAGCAAGGGTAAAGGTCTGCATCACGCTCGAGTGCTCGTAAGAACTGCCGGAATCCTGACCTGAGCCCCTGTAAGAATACTTCAATGAGGCATCCTCGGAAGCTGAATACAAGTCAGCCGGAACGCTTGTCCACAAACCGCCGTCAAGAATCTCAACTATGAAATATTTGCAGGAAGAAGCATCTCCTCCCATAGTGGCGTCAAACTCTATCGCCGTTCCCGCAGGAAGAGTCCCGCTGACAGGAAGAGAAAAAAGCCAGTAGTCCCCGGTGCCCAATGTGGAGACATAAGGTCTGTTGGAGGATATGGTCGCATTGAAAGGAAGTGAGGCGTTCTCGGCGCAGCGCACAACCGTTATGCATCCTGAAGTCGAATTGGTAGATGGAAGAGCGATATTGGACGTCCATGAAGAGGAGTACACGCTGAGAGTCGAGGTTCCGAAGACCCACTTGCTGGGAAGAGAAGGCAAAGATGCCGACTGGGTCACTTCAACCGTAGCATTCTGAGAATTGTCAGCGGATTTGAAAGTAACTGTCGCTTTTCTCGAAGATTCAGACGAGTTCATCGTTGCGTAAAGTCTCAATTTGCAGACCTCGTCACTCTTGACTCCAGACGAGACCTCAGCCTTGGACAAATCGGTCACGCTCAGCCACGAGGCATCGTCAGACACGGTCCAGTCATAATCTTTGGCCGAAAGACGGAGAGCCACGTACTCCGTACCGTTGGACGCAAGCGTCGCGGAGGCGGGAGTGACACCGAAAGTAGCCGAGGCTGGGGCAGCCGCCGAATAAGTAATGTTTTCCTTGGTGACATTCACGGCGGCTGCGCTGTGGGTCCCTACATAATCAAAATAATTGTCGGCATTGGTGCCTACCAAAACATAAGCGCCTTTGTTGTAAGTGCCGAAGTCCCCGTGCGAGACACAGTCCGTGAAGACGGCAGCCTTGTTGCACTGCCCGAAGAAGGCACCCGCATAAGTGGTTTTGTCGGTAACTACTTTGCCATAGCTTTCACACGAAATGAACTGATTGTCGTCAGCATTGACAAGACAGAGGATTCCGCCCGCGGCTCCCTCATTGTCACAAACGAGGTCGCCTTTGTTCACAACTCTCGTGAACACGCATCCCGTACCGGTAATGCAGGTCACATTGCCGATTCTGCCGCTGCCGACGATGGCGAAATTGTTGAAGTTGTCACCGTTATTGGTGCAATCCGTCAAATTAGTGTACCTGTTGCATGAAGCCACCAGTCCGGAAGCTCTGCCGGTGCTGGAGTTTATGTCTCCGTTGTTCTCGCAATTGGTAAATTCCACTTTGTCGGAAGACGCCGCATCGTTGCTGCTGAATCCGCATATACCCGCAACCTGAACTGACGTAGCACCGTTTTTCTTATTATTTCCTGAATCACCGGAAATGGCCCCGTTGTTGACGAGATCATCGATGACGGCAGTCTTGGAGGTGGCGAAAGCGAGACCTATCATCGCCATAGTCATCCTCTTGTTGTCAGCGACTGCGGCGTCTTTGTAAGTCAAAGCCGCATTGTTGGTGATGTTCCTGACAGTAGCGTCCCAAGCCACGCCCGCGAGTATTCCGCAATCAGTCTGCTCGGAAGGAGACACAGTCAGAGAACAAGAAGAGTCAAAGGTAAGATTCTCAACAACGGCCCCTGCCGAAAGCCCTCCGAACAATCCCCATGCCGCTCCGGCAGTAGCATTAGAGCACACCATTTTGAAGTTACTGATTGAATGGTCCTTACCGTCAAAATGGCCATTGAAAGTCTTGCCGGAAACAACTGAAAGCACATTAGAAGACAACTGGAAAGCAGCCGATCCGATAGGAGTCCAGTCAGTCACGCCAGTCATATCGATGTCGTCCAGAAGCGCGATGTTTCCGGAATCATCCGTCCAAGAGATAAGATCACCGCCGCTGTTCACGGCATTGGCGAAGTCAATCAGATCCGCCGCCGACCAGATTCCGCCGCCGCCTTTGGAGAACGCATACATAGCCTTGGCCAGATGCCTGACCGAGTATTTGCCTGAGACCTCGGAATAAGTCTCAATTCCCGACTTGTAGATGTTCTTGGTGTACGTGAAGCCGTCAGCCGTCTCAAGAGTCACCTTAATGCCGGATTCCGACTTAAAACGGCCCACGGGGAATTTCAAAGTCTGGGCTTGAGTCAGATCAGTACCCTCAGGCAGATTGAGTTTGAGAATGTTGCCGGTGGAAGTTGTGGTGATGGCGAGAGTCGAAGGATCCACGGTTCCCGTGAAAGAGATATAGCCGCTGAACCCGTCAGTCGAAGCAGGCTCTATGGTCAGAGACTTTGCTTTGGAAGTCAGAGAACCGGCGTCAATCTTAAGTTCTATCACTGAACAGATGTTCCTGAACCCGACTTTCAGAACTCCGCCTGAAAGATTGCCTTCATTCGGAGTTCCCACAAGCGGGGCACAAGCCGCGTTTGCCTGCTCAGTCCCTTGGAATTCGATTGACCTCTCAGAGGCAACAGAAATCGTTCCGTCAGCAGTGGTGGCCGGATAATAAGCCACCAGAGATTTTGACGCGTCATAGGAGGATATTCCCGCCTCACTTGTGAAGGTGGCCTGAGCACCGGCGGTTTCAGTTTTGTAATTGTAGACCGTTCCGTCGTAAACCACGGTAATCTCGTCACCAGCCTCCCACGTGCTCTTTCCCTCAACGATGTCAGTCTTGGTCACAGTGGAGCAATCAGCCTTGATAACCAGACCTTTAGCCTGAGAAATAGCATTCACATCAGCCAACTCCTGCGAACATGCAGCGCTGAACAATATCGAAATAATTGCAATAGCCGTATATCTTAGTCTCATTTTTAATCTGATTTACAGGGTTATTCTTTTTCTCCTTTGTCGTAGTCAATGTCTCCGATGCCGTTGTCCGGAACCGAGGATGAGGAAGACATATCCGTTATCTCGTATGGCTTCGCAATGGCCGCATTGGCGGCAGCAAGAGC
>JBAYFJ010000150.1:0-4833 GCA_041667245.1 Bacteroidales bacterium
AGGGGACTGTCAAAGATATGCTGGTCCACGCCGGACTTTCGTTCACATTGACCTACGCTCCGTGGAATGACGGCTCCCAGATCAGCGACGGAATCACTGTGGGAGGAGACGTCAACAAACAGTGGTCTTCGGCTGTTCTTCCTATCGGTGGCAAGTCCGGACAGGGTTACGACAATTTCTGGGCATCCTCATCTCTGGTCAACGACTGGGCCGCACAGTACGACAGTTATCTGTACGACGGCATCAAAGACCTTGACCACAAAGACGAGTACTGGGGACCTGACGCCAGTTACGAATCCTCTGTCGGCACGATCCCGTGCTGGTACATCAATCTCGGAGGAAACAGACAGGGCGTGACGATTACCTATTGGAACAAATTCGGCGGGGCAGGAGGACAGAAGATCAGAACGATGAAGATCTACGGCAGCAACAATGTCGCTGATTACGGCGGAGGCAACACCGATTGGAAACTCATCACGACTTTCACTTCCGACAAGACCAAGCCGACCGTAGACGCGGGAGCCGAGGTCACCACGGGCCGTATCGATTTTAACGAAGGCAAGACTTCTTACCATTTCCTGAAATGCGAGATCACCTCAAGAGTCAGCAACACAGGCGATGTCATAGAGGACTCCGATGTCAATGTCTCAGAGGTCAACATCACAGTCTGGTCGTGTAAATAGACAATAGCAACATCAATTGATTAACGCGGTACCTTATCAGGCGCCGCGTTTTTTCGTTTGCGGCAGTCTTGACAATTAGACCGTTTGTAATTATATTTGAGAATTATTAACAAACCCAAGACTTAAGATTATGCCTTGCGCGACATCTCAGGATTATAACTATTGCTGTTCAAAGGATGGCCACGGCTTGAAGTATCCCGGCTTTTCCGTCGTTTTCATTCAGACATTCGCCATCAACAACACAAGGCAGTTCAAGCTCCCGAACGCCTTCAAACAGGATTTGCCTTCAGGAGAGGACTTTGTGTTCCACGAAACTGAAAGAGTGTATGAAGGTAAAGCTGACGCACTCAAGATCCCCATAGCCAGAATGCAGCGCAACATCGAAAGCCAGATCTTCCTGTTGCCGGAAGAAAGGAAAGGACTCCCTGACGACAAAACTGTGAGAATGTATTCTCTCCGAGGATTCGATTTCGAGATGCCAATCGCGCCTGAAGACGGGGAATTCGAGCCGGTCACCGTCAAATGCCACGTGAACGTGGAAATGGCTCTGTTTTTCGGCCACACGGCATCCGTTACCTACCGTTTCCTTTTTGACGGCCACACCGGAGAACTCTCCGCACCGGCGGAAACAGACCACATCATCGCGATTCTCTCCACCTATCTCGGAGCTGAATTCTGGAGCAGAGGCAAAGCAGACGACTCTCAAGCTGAGAACAACTCCGATATGGACATCAATTACGAGACCCAATTCCGAGTCAGCGGCCTGTTCCTTGACGAAGAGGGAAGCTATCTGAATTCCCAAGGAGAGCCATTGTCGGAAGGCATCCGAATGACGCTCAAAGGCAAGGGAAGAAGTTTCGACGAGATCAGCATAAGGTACAAAAGATTCATCTATTCATTCTGTACTGTCGAAAACTCCAAAGCATCCAAGGAGGACATCTCACAATTCAGACATTACAGGAAGACGCATCCTCTTACAACCAGAAATGATTCGCGCTATGCTATGGCAGACATCTGGGAAGATGTGGAGCATCCCGTCTATTCGGAAGATAAGTCTTTCAGTGAGGATCTTTTCTCCAAAGACAGACATCCGAAACTCTCAGAGGCGGACATAGTCTCGCACATTCAGACCTATCACAAGCCGGAACTTATCGGTCTGCTTTCATTGTATCCGAGCGAATGGCCCTACAGGGATGCTGAAGCCTACAATGAAGTGTGCGGAGAGAACATAGCCATAGACACAGATGATCTTGTTCTTGCGGGAAGCAGTCTCTGCATGGTTCTCGGGACTTACGGCAGACGCTCCGACGAGGCCCCGGCGGATGAGGACGGAGGCGTGGCTAAAAAAGGCGTGAATTGGGGCGAGCATCTTGAGCAGAGAGCTCGTTACGGAGTGTCTTGGCCTGAGTATCTGCTTATCCTCCAGATGGTTCTGGCCAAAAAACACATAATCGGTATGGCAAACGAGATTCTGGTTAATTCCACATTGTCCGCCGAGAACGATTCCGCCACAGATCTTATTGGCAAGAATGCGGAACTAAGTATGAGACTATCGAGAATGGTTCTTCAGCTTGACGTTGTGAAGTACTCCAAATTCCCTTCTCACAAAGTGATGTTCGACCGCACCACAAAAAGGATGAATCTGGAAGAGGATATGGGCAAGCTAAATGAGTTGATGGGAATGATTGACAGCAGTCTGCACAATCTAAGTGATTACAAAGCGATGAAATCGGATTTCTTCCTCAATTTCGTGCTTGCCATCATCTCCGTAGCCTCCACGTTCGAGCTGCTTTTCCAGAATTCGGAAATGCCTTTCCTTACCTATTTCGGTTTGGAATCATCGAAACTTGCTGCTCTTCTCGTGGCTTGCGTGGCGGCTGTGACCATCTTCGCATTGCTTCTCGTAATGAGCAATCTTATCAAGTCGCTGTGGCGGTTGATTAATAAAGACAGAACGCTAAACATTTGATATATGAGTGATTACAGAATTAGAGCTGCTGTTGAGGCAGATGCGCCTGAGATGGCGGATATGTTTTTGGAGCACATAAGCGCCAATCCTGAATACATTTCCCACGGGGAGATGCAGATGGGTGTCGCCACCGGTAGCTTTCCTTTCGGAGAGTTGAAGGCAGAGCCATCGCTTAGGGCAAGGGAGATATGGCTGAGGTACATCCTTTCGCACATAAACGCGGACGGCTGGGCCAAAGTTTTCACAATTCTTTCAGATCCGGACTCCGATGACGGCTCTGTGATAGCGTTTTGCGTTGTGAGTATTCAGTCTGACGAGGGCTCGAAATACGGTATGGTGTGCGATGTCCTCGTAAAGGACAGTTTCAGAGGCCTCGGGCTGGGAAGCCATCTCCTCGACAAAGCGGTGGAATGGCTTCATTCACAAGGAATTAACGAAATTTACCTTGAATCCGGCAAGAATAATCATTCAGCCCACGCTTTCTTCCGTAAACGCGGGTTCGCACAGGTCTCGGAGATCTTCAAACTCGGCAAGTGACTCTTAACGCTCCCCGGAAAGGGACTTGGAAAGCGCGTGCCCTACATCGACCATGGACGGCATCTTCTTCAGAGCCTCTCTCACCGGAGCGAGTTCATAGACAAGGAACAAAATCATAAGGAGACTGCCGCCGAGACACGTCCAGCCGAACAATTGGGGGCGGATAGTCAATCCTTGAGGATTATTGTGCCATACTGTCTATGCCGGATTGAAAAACAGTCGCCTTAGCGTCAAGCAGATAGCTTGGGACAACAATTTCTGCGACCACTCTTTTCTGACAAGATTCTTTCGTCAGAGGGTCGGCTGCACCCCCCCCCGCCAATTCCGCAAATCCTAACCATTCTGATTCCGGTCACTGCCTTTGCCTTCTTGTTTGAATTGTTCAAAAAGGGGCAAAAAACACATTTGTCTTTTCAATATACTAATAATCAACACTTTGCGCTGTTTTAGTGTACGTAAAGTCCAAATCCGCCTTTGCAAAATGGTTGCAAAGTCCAAATTTTTGGTTGCAAAGTCCTAACCGCCTATCACTTTTGCAGCTTACCTTGCATCCGGAACCTGAAACTGAAAGTGCCGAAGGTCCGCATTAATGTGTTAACAAACTATCTAATTTGTCATGAAAGAAAAACAAGCGCCACGGAAGATGAGCTTCGAGCAAGTGAAGCGCATCATTGACGATCGGATTGACCGGATGGAGAAGCCGGGTGTGGAAGAGGTCAGCGAAATAACAGAGGATTCCGGCACTCACCGACAGGGATTCTTCAGACGCTTGCTTCGGCTGTCAAAGAGAAACAAGACCATAAAAACATAATCAAGATGAAACGCATTTATTACATTTTAGTCTCTGTGGTTGCAATCGCTGTCATGGGAGTATCTTTGCAGTTTTGCAAGAAAGACACATCCGCCGAACCGACCACGGTTGCGGTTACCTCTGTGAACCTTGCTCCGTCTTCTTTGACTCTCAAAGAAGGTGAAAAGGCCAAGTTGAGCGCGTCGGTGTCTCCGTCCGATGCCACGGACAAGACAATCTCGTTCTCCAGCAGTTCTGAATCCGTAGCCACAGTGGACAATTACGGCAATGTGACAGCGGTCAAGGCAGGATCGGCGATCATCACGGCCAAAGCGGGAAGCAAAAGTTCAACTTGCTCAGTCACCGTTGCGAGGGCAGTGGTGGAAGTCTCACTAATCAGTCTGAACAAGGTCGAATTGTCTTTAAAGACCGGAGGCAGCGAGACTCTCATCGCTACGGTGAAGCCGGACGATGCCACGGACAAGACTGTCACATGGAGTTCTGACAAGAGTTCGGTGGCCACAGTCGTAGACGGAAAGGTCACGGCTGTCGGAGTCGGTACTGCCGGAATTACTGCCAAAGCAGGAGACAAGACGGCCACTTGTCAAGTAACAGTCTCAGCGAAGGTCATAGCATTGACGTCCATTGAGCTTTCTCCTAATTCTGTTGAATTGATGGAAGGTCAGACAGTCACTATAAAGACTACCCTAACTCCTTCCAACACTACTCAAACCGCTCTGAGTTGGGGATCGGACTCTAATATGAAAAGTACAGGCGACGGAACATACGAAGCTCAGGAACTTTCCGCTGCTTATGCGAACGCTTCTTCAAAAATCAGCGTGTCCTCAGCAGAC
>JBAYFJ010000151.1:0-4820 GCA_041667245.1 Bacteroidales bacterium
CATAGGCGGCGAGTATCTCGTTGAGGGCTGTTTCTTCGGCAAGGCCTGGTATGACTTTTATCACGGAACCACAGGGGCTGACTGGTGGGATGACGGTACGTTGGCCGATCCTAAGTACAGTGCCGGATTAGTGCTTGGACACGAGGAACAGGATGGTAATGTCATCAAAGTCGAATTGGCCTTCAAGAGAGACACTTTTGGAATCACAGGAACTAAATGTGCCATTCAGATGACTTTGTTCAATGATGACTGGAGCGATCTGGACTACCTTATGCTCGGAGGGGTTTCCGACATACATCTTTCTCTTGACAAAACAGAATAGACTATGAGAAGGTTTTTATCTTTCGTGTTGTCTGTGATTTGTGCCGCTTCCTGCGGTACAAATCAGGACAAGGGCGATGAAACATTCGTTTCAAGTCTTTCTGTGGCCGATTATGTGCCTGTCTCTGTTCTGAAAGGTCAGGACCACTATCCTCAGAGTGCTAAATTTTCCGTTATTGACATCCATTCTCACGCTTATGCCGAGACAAAGGAACAAGTTCAGGAGTGGGCTGACAAGTTGATTGAGCACAACATAAGCAGGGTGATTGTGCTGACTTTCGCTTACGGGAAGGAGTTCGACAAGCTGTATGACCTGTACACAGGCGTCTCAGACAAATTCGAGATGTGGTGTGGCTTTGATATGAGTGCTTTTGGAACTCCCGATTTTTCGGCCAAAGCAATTGCTGAATTGGAAAGGTGTGCGGGGAAAGGCGCAAAAGGTGTCGGTGAGCTTACCGACAAGGGGATGGGGGCGTACTCTTCAATGACATTGACGACACCGGGTCCTCATTTTGACGATGCTCTGTTCATTCCGATTTTTTCCAAATGTGCTGAACTGGGGCTGCCTGTCAACATCCACGTGGGAGACCCTATCTGGATGTATCAGCCGATTGACGAGCATAATGACGGGTATCCGAATTCCGAGACTTGGAAAATCGATCTTTCGACTCCGGGGATTCTTAATCTCGAGCAGTTGGTGAAGTCTTTCGAGAGGACCTGTGACCGGAATCCGGGCACGCAGTTCATTGCCTGCCACCTGATGAATATGAGTCACGATTATGAGTCTCTCGGGGCTGTGCTTGATCGTCATCCTAATCTTATGCTGGATGTTTCGGCAAGGCATCTGGAGACCTGCATAACTCCGCGCGCGACCGGAAAATTTTACGAGAAGTATAATGACAGAATTATGTTCGGAACTGACAACACTCCGACTGACGCAATGTACAGGCTTCAATGGAGGATATTAGAGACGCAGGACGAGCATTTCTACGATCCTGATGACAGGAGTTATCATTGGGCGTTGTATGGTCTCGGTCTGAATGATGATTTGTTAAAGAAGATCTATTACAGCAACGCCGCGCGTCTTTTGAAGATGAATTAAAGTACTTTCATAAAAATGAAACAATCATTATTGTTTTTTTTTACGCTTGTCGTTCTCTCTGTTTTTGTCGATTGTGCGTTGCAGGCAAAAAACCCTAAAGTAAAGAACGTCATATATATTATTGGAGACGGGATGGGAATGGGGCAGCTCACTCTGCTGGCTGAGGATTCCAAGTTTGAAAACACCTTTTTGGACACCCCGGGCCTTGTGACCGGGATTTCCAAAACGTGTTCTTTGGACAGCAGAGTGACTGATTCCGCTGCCGGAGGGACCGCTCTCGCCACAGGACACAAAACCAATAACGGAATGGATGCCATTTCCGCAAACGGCGACACTCTTGTAAGCATTATGACGTTAGCGAAGAAATCTGGCAGGACCACAGGAATTATCGATTCCGGGGAGATGTTCGATGCTACTCCGGCCTGTTTCTATGGCAACATAAATGACAGGGATGATTGGCTATCTCTTGCGGAACAGTTGTCCAAGAAAGACGTTGACATACTTTTCGGATCGAAAATGGAATATGTCAATGCGAGAGAAGATGGGCGTGATCTGACGCCTGTATTTGAGCGGAAAGGGTACATTGTCACTGATTGTTTTGATGAATTTATGGACGTTGGAGGGTTTCATAAAGTCCTTGCGCTTGTGGACACGGACAGTCTTATGGCTCCTGTGGACGGTCATGATTGTCTGACGCTTGCGACGAGGAAGGCTTTTTCAATGTTGGACTCCCAAAACAATCCCAAAGGTTTTTTTCTTATGATCGAGGGGGCGAGGATTGATCATTTTGGTCATGAAAATGATTCGGACGGGCTGCGTGAAGAGATGAGAAAATTTAATTATATGGTTGAGGAAGCCATTGATTATGCTGATAGCCACAAGGGGACTCTGGTGGTCATAACGGCTGATCACGAGACCGGCGGATGTGCGGTTTATTATGATGATGAGTGTCTTTTCTGCACGGAAGGTGGGGAGAAGACTCCGGTTCCGGCAGGTCACACCGGTAATGTTGTGCCGGTTTTGGCTTATGGGTGTGGCGCATCTTGCTTCAACGGCTTTATGGAGAACACGGACATCCCCAAGAGAATCGCCGGCCTGACGGGAATCCCTTTGCCGTAAACCGGATCGTAAGAGTCTTCGCGGTCACGTCTTGACTATTCAGTACGTCTGCAATATTATCCCCTTCCCGGAGACGCTTACCACAGTTTCGGCAATCGGCTCCGAGGGCCGTACTTTGTGGTGTCTAAACGGCTGACCCATAGCATTTTAAGTAAAGTAACCCCCTCCAATACGGAGAGGGTTACTTTAGTTGAACACCTGTTCTTCAAAGACTGACGCTACACGCGCGGCCTGCACCGGTGTTCGTGGCGTCACACTCTACTTGCCTTTGAGAAGGGTGTCCTCGATAATGCTTTTGAACTCGCCCTTACCTCTGGCGCCCTGCGTCATAGTAGGCTGTCCTTCCATCGGGATGAACAGTATGGACGGGATAGAGCGGATTCCGAACAATGCGGACAATTCCGGCTCCTTGTCAGTGTCCACCTTGTAGATGTAGATCTTGTCCTTGTATTCCTCGGCAAGCTCCTCAAGGGTCGGCGCGATTGAACGGCATGGACCGCACCAAGTTGCGTAGAAGTCGATTATGGCCGGCTTGTCCCCTTTGTATTTCCACTCAGAAGGATTGTTCTTGTAGTCCATTATCTTCTCAATGAACATTTCGTTTGTCAACTGTATAGTATTCATTTTTTTCTCCTCTTTAGACTTATTGCCGCCCCCTGCGCAACCACAAGAGGAAAGCAGGGCGACGGTGAATAAGATTGTTAATGTTCGTTTCAGCATATTACTTCTTGCCTAACTTGCTTTCGACAGTCTCCTTAGAAAGCTGTTTCGTGCAGAAGAACCAGTCATAGCAGTGAAGATCCTTGTCAGCGTGATCATCCATCCTCTCTTTCGCGACTCCGCAAGAACCGGCCGGCGGCACAATGACCTCATCACCCGGCCTCCAGTCAGCTGGAAGAGCCACTCCGAAATTGTCCACTGTCTGCAGTCCGATGAGCACCCTCTTGATTTCGTCAAAATTCCTTCCCAAAGAAAGCGGATAGTACATAATCGTTCGGATCTTGTTCTGAGGGTCGATGAAGAACACAGCTCTCACCGCAGATGTCGTACTTTCGCCCGGCTGGATCATACCGTAGAGTTTTGCCACATTCATCGTAATGTCTTCGATGAGAGGGAATTTTACTTCTACATTCTTTTTGCCTTTCCAGTCAATCTTCTCGCGGATGGTCCTCAGCCAAGCAATGTGACTGTGTAGACCGTCCACTGACAGACCTACGAGCTGGCAGTTCAAATCCTCAAATTCTTTCGCCATACTTCCGAAAGTCATAAATTCCGAAGTGCACACCGGAGTGAAGTCTGCCGGATGACTGAAGAGAATTTTCCATTTGCCTTTGAAGTCTGAAGGAAAATTGATGGGACCCTGAGTCGTGACTGCTTTAAATTCAGGAGCATTGTCGCCTATTCGAGGCATCGGGTTGAATTGTTCTGTAGTTTCCATATTATTTTTAATTTTTATTGTTTATAATTTCTGTTTTTGTTGATGCAAAGATATGGCGCGTAATCTTATATATCAAACAGATATTTTCTATATTTGCATCGACACAATCAATACTTGGAAACATTATGACTTTGCAACAATTGGAGTATGTGGCGGCGGTTGACAAATATCGCCATTTCGTCAAGGCGGCTGAGGCCTGCGGGGTGACCCAGTCCACTTTAAGTTCGATGATTCAGAAACTGGAGGACGAGTTGGATGTCAAGATTTTTGACAGGGATTCTCATCCGGTCAAACCAACTGTGGTAGGGGAGAGAGTCATTGAACAGGCAAAAGTACTGCTGTTCAACTCTTCGCAGCTTATAGAGTCGGTTAAGACCGAAAAGGAGCAGGAGACAGGCGAGTTCAGTCTTGCGGTTATCCCAACCATCGCTCCGTACATTTTGCCTAAGATGATAAAGTACATAAGGACGTATCATCCGAAACTCTCGCTTCGTGTCTCTGAGGCTCGCACTTCGGCCATTCTGGACCGAATGGAAAGGGCTGAGATTGACGCGGCTCTGCTCACGACGCCGCTTAGCAAGCCGAAGTTGCTTGAGATCCCGGTCTATTACGAGAAGTTCATCGCATACGTTTCTGAAGGCGATCCGTTGAGCAAAAAAGCTGAGATGGAGAGCAGTAAATTCCCTTACGACAGACTCTGGGTGCTTGAAGAGGGCCATTGTCTGAGGAATCAGGTGCTGAACATCTGTCATCACAAATCCGCTTTTTCAGCCGTGTACGAGGCAGGCAGCATCGACACGCTCGTGAGAATCGTGGATGAGAACGGAGGTTACACCATCA
>JBAYFJ010000152.1:0-4768 GCA_041667245.1 Bacteroidales bacterium
CCTGCTTTATCTCATTCTTGCGGCTCAGTTCGAGTCGCTCGTCCAGCCTCTTGTGATTCTTTCTGAAATCGTGATTGACGTTTTCTTCTCTCTTGTCCTTCTGTGGGTGTGCGGCGTGACGATCAATCTTATGTCTATGATAGGATTAGTCGTGATTTGCGGTATAGTCATCAATGATTCAATCCTCAAAATCGACACAGTCAATCGTTTGAGAAAGCAGGGCTTCGGCCTTGACCATGCTATACTGGAAGCCGGGAAGAGGAGGCTGAAGGCTATCATTATGACATCTCTGACGACTATTCTCACTGTCTGCCCGTTCCTCGTGCGAGGCAATATGGGAGCGGATCTTCAGTATCCGATGTCTCTCGTGATTATAGCCGGAATGGTTGTCGGGACTTTCGTTAGTCTGTTCTTCGTGCCGATGTTGTACTATTCTATCTATAGGGGGAAATAATCGGAGATGGGAGAGGGCAAGCATATATGGAAGATTCCGTCTTTCTCGGTTTTGCTGCTGACGGTTGTCGCTTCGATTGTCGGACTGGCTACCGCCGGGATGCTTCACATCCAGTATGCTCCGGCGGCTCAGTCCCGTAACGTTACCGTGTCCTGTGTTTGGCCTGACGCTTCTCCTGAGAATGTGGAGTCGAAAGTGGTTTCTCTGCTTGAGGGCGCGCTGTCTTCCGTCAGAAGCTGCTCGAGGATTAGCTCACAGTCGGACAAAGGGTCGGGTAGCGTGACTTTGTCTTTTCCGAGAAAGACTGATATGGAGGTCGTGCGTTTCGAGATTGCCTCGTGCGTAAGGAACATTTATTCGTCTTTCCCTCCCGGCGTCACTTATCCCTCGATTTCTTTAGGGATAAGCGGAAGACGTTCGAAAGCCGCTATGAATTATCTGTTTAAGAGCAGCCTTCCTTCCAAAGAGATTGACAATTACATTTCGGAGCGAGTCCTGATGCCTCTTTCCTCGCTTGAAGGGGTGGACAATGTCAATGTGTCGGGGATGACTCCTTTCGAGTGGGTCATCACTTTCGATGAGACTGCCGCAGAGACTGCCGGGGTCAGTGCCGAAGACATTGCCGCTGCCGTCGAGAATTGGTCTTCTGTCGTTGAGATAGGTACGGCGCATTCGTCGTCAGGCACAATGGCGGTCAGACTCCAAGCCGTGTCTTCTGACGATTTTGATGATATTCCGGTGAAAAAAGTCGGGGACCGGGTCATTTATTTAAGGGATATAGCCAAGAGCGAGTACAAGGAGGCTCTGCCCCAAAGCTATTATCGTCTTAATGGCCTGAACACCATAACCCTTTCAGTGACAGCTGCCTCAGGTGTGAATATGATTAGCGTGTGCGCAGCCGTGAGGGACAAGATGGAAGAACTTGAAAAAGCATTTCCGCAGAGCATTTCCGTGTCTCTGGCCTACGATTCTTCCGAATACATTGCGAAGGAGCTAAACAAAATCTATTTAAGGACTCTAATCTGCGTTGTTCTACTTCTGCTTTTCGTCTTGATAATCAATCGTTCGTGGAAGTATATGCTGATGATCGCCGTCACCTTGACCGTCAATCTGCTTGTGGCTGCGGCGGTTTACTTCTTCTCTGGGATCAACATCCACATCTACACTTTTGCCGGCATCACCGTCTCTCTCGGCATCATCATCGACACTTCAATCATAATGATTGATCATTATGGCTACTATCACGACAGAAGTGCGTTTTTTGCTATTTTCGGAGCTGTGGCCACCACTGTGGCCTCGCTTCTGGTGGTGCTTCTGCTTCCTGAGAGCGACAAAGCCAATCTCGTGGATTTTATATGGGTGATTGTCATCAATCTGGTTGTGTCTCTCGCGGTTTCTTTCTATTTCGTCCCGGCGTTAATCGACTATTTCCCTATAAGGTCGGCTTCTTCGGTGCGTCCGGTGAGGTCAAGAAGAAGAATTGTCCGTTGGAGCCATTTGTATGAGCGCTACATTGACGCCGGCCGTCGTCACAAGTGGGTTTATGTCGTTGTGCTGGTTTCGGCTTTCGGTTTGCCCTTATGTCTATTGCCGGAGTCTTTCACTTCTCCTAACGGAAAGCCTCTCTCCAAGGCTCAGGAATTCGGTAACAAGATTCTTTCGTGGAAACCGTACGGGAACAACAAGAAAGTCGTGGACAACATTGCCGGGACTTCCTTCGCATTGTTCTACAAGTCTTTGCAGAAGGGCGACTTTTACAGGGAGCCTTCGCGTCCGGAACTGTACATCTCGGCGGCTATGCCCGAGGGGTGCGCGGTGGGACAGTTGAACGAGGTCGTGGGAAGTATGGAGAATTACCTCTCACAGTTCAATCAGATTGAGAGTTTCACGACTTCCGTCGATTCCTATGATTACGCTTTGATCACGGTCGTTTTCAAACCGGAGTTCGAGGGTACGTCTTTTCCTGACAATCTGAAGGCTCTGGTGACTTCTTCCGCCATCAATTTCGGCGGCGCCACTTGGAGAATCTGGGGAGTGAACGACAGCTATTTCAACAACGACGTTGTCACGCAGATGAAGTCCGACAGGGTGCGCCTTACCGGTTACAATTATGAGGAACTGCTCTCTTACGGGGCGCTTTTAGTGGACAGGCTGAAGACGAACCCGCGTGTCTCCGGCCCCGAAATATGGGGTGACGGATGGCGGACGGTCCCGTCCGCGGAATTGTGTCTCGGCTATGATTTCGAGAAGATGGCATCGCTTAATCTCACGCCTTACGGTTACTATCGGTCTTTGTCTTCCAAGCTTTACGACAACACCATCGGCAGCATTATGACTGACGGGAGGATGACCGATGTGCGTCTTGAATCTTCGGCTCTGTCTTCCTTTGACTTGTGGCGGGTGCTCAATTCAGGCATAAAGACAGACTCTGTCTATGTCAAGCTTTCCGATGTCGGCTCCATTGTCAAGCGTAAAACGGAACTCCCGATTTCCAAAGACAATCAGTCCTACATCATCAATGTGTGTTTCGATTTCGTGGGCAGTTACCAGCTTGCCGAAAAGGTTCTCAAAGAGTCTTCTGACTATATGAACAACGAAGTTCTTCCTGTCGGCTACAAGGCCACGGTACCGGCTTACAACGGCGGCTCTCAGGAGAAAGGCCGGTATGCCTGGCTCATATTGCTGGTAGTCGCCGTCATCTTCGTCATCTGTTCAATGATGTTCAACTCTTTGCGCTATCCTTTCGCCGTCATCGGGATCATCCCGGTCTCATTCATCGGCATATTCCTCTCCTTCGGCCTCACCGACTTCACTTTCGACCAGGGCGGCTTCGCCTCTTTCGTGATGGTCGCCGGTCTCGTCGTCAACGCAGGCATCTACCTCATCGTCGCCTTCCGCTCCGACCCTCGCCCCGCCCCTCTCTCCGCCCCTCTCTCTGTCCCTCAATTTGCCTCTCGTGTTGCCCCTCAACCAGCCCCAGCCCTCACTGGTACCGCTCTCTCCGCCCCATCATCAGTCCTTCTACCTGCTGCCAGTTCCGCCATCCATTCTTGCCCTTCTGTCGCCTCTCAACCCACCCCTAAACCAATCCCTTCATCCGACACCCGCAAATACGTCAAGGCCTTCAACCACAAAATCATACCGATCACTCTGACCGTCATATCCACAGTACTCGGACTAATCCCATTTCTATTCGACGGCCCAACCGAAGTCTTCTGGTTCGCCTTCGCCATCGGCACCATCAGCGGAATGCTATTCTCATTCCTCTCAGTCATCTTCTGCCTTCCGATTTTCCTTCTACCGAAACATCCCTCTCACAAACTTTGACCCCATTCCTCCGGTCGCAGCCTTTTGCCCACCCCTCGGTAGCATTTCTCCTAAGTTCGACTTTTGTCGCCACCCTCAGTCAATCCCTGCCAAACCTAAGGTCCCAATCTTTCCCCCGCATCTCCTGTCACCATGACAGCCCGTGCCACCTCAATTCAGTTATATCTCGTTTCCTCCTCAAACATCCGCCTCCACGTAAGCCTTATCCACGTTGCGGGATAGGAATCCATAACTTTTTTCAATCAAGATGTCCTCGATAAATATTATCTTTGCACAGACTGTTCAAATACAGTTTATTGAACAAATGAAAGAAAGCTGGAAACCCGGCACAATGATTTACCCATTGCCCGCCGTACTCATAGGATGCGGAGACGCTCCCGATAACTGGAATCTTCTCACTGTCGCTTGGACCGGCACAATCTGCACCCAGCCCCCGATGTGTTACATCTCTGTGCGCCCCGAAAGACACTCCTACGAACTCATCAAGCGGACAGGAGAATTCGTAATCAACCTTACAACCGCTGAAATGGCCAGAGCCGTAGACTGGTGCGGAGTCTGCTCCGGACGGGACTATGACAAATTCCTTGAAACAGGCCTGCTTCCCCGACAAGGCGAAATAGTCAAAGCCCCCGCCTTGGAACAATCTCCGGTCTCAATCGAATGCAAAGTCAACAAAATCCTCCCCCTCGGATCCCACGATATGTTTTTGGCAGACGTCGTAAACGTTCTCGTAGACGACCGATTCATCAATCCCCAAACAGGAGCCCTCGAACTTCAAAAAGCCGGTCTGTTAGTCTACTCCCACGGAGAATATTTTCGTCTCGGCGAAATGCTCGGCTACTTCGGCTGGTCAATCCGCCGCCGCAAAACCATCTCACGCGAAAAACGCTAACCATTTTCCGCCCCTCCTCCTCGCCCCTCTTTCCTCCCTCTCCATTTCCTCCGTCCTCACCTTCCAGTCCCTCTTCCAGTTCCATCCTCTTCCAG
>JBAYFJ010000153.1:0-4675 GCA_041667245.1 Bacteroidales bacterium
CGGCGTCCTGAAGCAGTTTCAGGTAGCCAGCGAGTTTATTGATCTGGGATTTGATAATTGTGTTCTGCCAAGTGCCATCGGCAAGCGCGTTCTTGACCCCGAATGTCTTGGTGTTGTAGCTGTAGTCGTTGAGGTCTGAGGTGCTTTGGGAAGGAGGAACTGTCCAATGCCAGCCTATCTGGATGATGTTGCCCTTCTCCCATGCGTCTTTCACGGGGGCAATGTCTCCGTAGTCGGGGCATCCGCTCCAAGCTTTGGCGGGCCAGTTGAGGAATATGTAGTCGAACCCGACGATTCCCGGATATGTGCCCGTCTGCTCGCCTATATAGTCGGAATAGGATGTCTCCCACGCGGTGCCGCCCATTGCTCCGCTGATTGTCTTGGAGCCGTAGTTGTCGAGAAGGAATTTGTAGAGTTTCTTCGCTCCTGAGGTGGCATTGGAGTTGGTGAGAGATGTCTGAGGGTTGCGGCCGTAGTCTTTGGCGGCTTCTTTGGTGCTGAATGAAAGGCTTATTGCTTCGCAAGGATTGTCTTTGTAGCCGCTAATCACACCTGCCGGCACGTTTAATGTGTACTTTTTGCCGCTTTCAAGCCCGGTGGCATCAATCGTTGCGCTTGCTGCGTAAGAGGACACTTTGCTGACTGTGGCATCGTTTATCTTTATCAGGCTGTGGCCCGAGGACGGGCATTTGACATTCTGGTCGAAAGTCAGGATCACGGAGACGGTCTCTCCTGAGATTTCGGTCTCTCCGTCTGAGGGAGAGGTGGAGACAAGTTTCGGAGCCTGTACTTTTTCCACTGGATCTTCGCCGTCCGATCCGCCGCAGGAGCAGGTTAGAGCGATGCCGAGGGTGGCGAGAGCCAGGAATGTGAGAATGTGTTTCATTTGTTGTGAATTGGATCCCGGAGGCGGTTTCGCCCTCCTCCGGAATGAAAGAGATTATTTTATAGTAATCTTGGTAAAGGTAACTGCTTTTCCTTGAAGTATGATAGCGTATCCCCAGTCAGAAACGTTGGTCAATGTGTTGTAGATGTCCGAAGTCACTTTGAAGGAAACGTAGCCGTCTTTGGCTGCGGTCGGCGAATTGGCCGCATTGAACTGGCTCGGAGTGTCTTTGCATTCGGCGAAGGACATACTAGCCCAGTTTCCGTTGAACACCTGGACTTGCCATTCTGCCGCATCGGTAGCGGTGAAATAGATGCGGATGTCGTCTCCGACCGCAAGTCCCGCATTGACCCAAGCCTTGCTCGTGCCTCCGAGCTCAAGGTTTCTGTCGTAGTTTACGAGATTCTCGCTTCCTTCCCAGATTGTCTTTTCCTGAGGAATTTCCTGAAGAATCTCAACCTTAGTGAAGGTCAGATTTGTTCCGTGAATAATCAATCCTATGTTAGCCTGACCTTCGCACTCTTTCTTAAGTGCTTGGATGTTGTCCAGGATTGTCTGAGTAAGGACGACCTCATCGCATCTGTCGAGAATGCCGTCAGGGAACCAGCCGTGCACGTCAGTAGGGACAAGTGTCTTATTGAATTTGATTCCGCCATCACCGTCGAAATTGATTCCTGAGAAGTCACCGTACACAAAAGCCGCCTGATCCCAACTCTGATCTTTCTGAGTGTAGTAGACTCTCATCTTGGTGCCGGCTTTGATTCCGTCGAATTTTGAGGCAGGGACAAGGACTCTTCCACCGTCATTCCAAGTGATTGTAAGTTTGCCTTCCCATCCGATGATGTGCTTGATTTCGAGTAGAACCTCAATCTGCGTAGGGCAGACCTCCACATCTCCGCTGAGAAGATGGAATTTCATACTGTAGGTTCCGACTGAGTTGTAAGGCATTATGAATGAGATTTCCTTGTCGCTGCGGGAAATGTACTGAGCCACTTTCGCCTCGCCTATGTAGATGTTCTCAATCATCATAAAGTTGCTGCCTTTCAATGTGACCGTGGCTCCGATGTGCTCTGCGGAAGGCATACTGTTGACCACGATGAAGGACTCGTATTCGATTGTGATTGCCTCGCCCGGGGTCACTTTCTCTCCGTTGGCGAGAGTGAGGACCAGTTTGCCTGACACTGACGTGGCCGATGTGGACACGGTGACTGTGGTCTTGGTCGCTTTGAATTCTTCCGTTTTGCCTCCGAGTGTTACGCCAGTGACAAGATCCAGATTAGTTCCCGTGACAGTGATTGAGCCGCCTGCCGTCAAAGTGGTAGGGGAGACTGCCGTAACAACCGGATGAACCAGTGTGTAGGCGGCCGTGACTGCGTCACCGTTGGCCATAGAGAGTTTGACGTCTCCCTCAGTCGCCGTTGCAGGGACTGTGAGTGTGATCTTTGAGCTCTTGTAGGTGAATTCCACTCCTGAAGCTCCCGGAAGGTCGACTGTCGTCACGATGTCGAGATTGGAACCGCTTATGGTGAGTTCTTCTCCGGCCTTTACAGGTTTAGGAGAGACCGCGAGTTTGTCAGGTTTGATCATAGTGATCTTTCCCGCTGTGAAATCCTTGGCAGCGTAACTTACAGCGGTTACGTCTCCGCTCTGAGCTGTCGCGGGAATGTCAAGAGTGATGGTCTTGTGGTCCTCTGAGAGGGTGAAGTCCGTCACAACGACGTCTCCTGCGAACACGATCTCCTTGATCATATCAAGATAGGAGCCTGTGATTGTGAGTTTCTCAGCCGGTTTTGCCGTGCCCACGGTCAGTTTGGTGACTTTAGGGTCTCCGATCGAGAGTTCTTTCTCGGAGTACAGCAGGTTGGCGATCTCGCCTTCGTCAGAAAGGATGATCTTGCCTGTGATGGCCTTGGAAGGCACTGTGACAGTCGCTTTGTAGCGGTCAATATGCTTTACCTCGGACACTGTGGCGCCTCCTTCGAAGGTGACGCTCTGAACAAGGTTCATATAGTCTCCGGTGATTGTGATCACGTCGCCCGGCATTGCCGAGTCTGGAGAGAAACTTGTGAACACTATAGGCTCGGTGTAGGATAGAGCTGTCTGAGTGGTGAATTTCTTTCCGTCGGAAGTGATGAGGACCACGTTGCCGATTTCCTCTCCGTCCTTAGGAAGCTGTACGCGGATCTCGCTCGGAGAGCCGGATGTGACGACTTCGATGTCGGTGATGGCTTCGATGCCCGGAACCTGTACCTCCTTGACGTTCTGGAGGTTGCTTCCGAAGAATCTCAATGTCGCGCCGCGCATCACGGGGTTAGGCCCGTAAGATGCGAGTTTGGTGCTCTTGTCAGGATACTGATCCGTGTTCAGCTCATCGTTCGAGCAGGCCGAAATGCCGGCAAGAAGAAGGCAGGCGGACAATAATACTGAAATATTGAATATCTTTTTCATTTTCTTTTGCAGTTATGATTATTCGGTAGGGACTACGCGGATGTTGTCAATCGCCAGTACAGGGTTGCAGGTGGTCCCTTCGATTCCTCCGTTCCAAACGAAGAAGGTAAGACCTGTAAGATATTTCTTGGAGAAGGCTGTCGCGCATTCGGCGTTGTCGAATGACTTGTTGAAGCTCGTGAACGGTATCGTCACTGTCACCCATTTGTCAGCGGTGTCGTAAGAGCCTGTCGAGGTCCAAGGCATCCACACTGCGCGCGGGAATGCCGCGTTGGAGAAGTAGCCGTTGGTGGCTGTAGCGTAAGTCACAAGTTCGTCGCTTGAGAACATTATCTGCAAACCTGCCGCGCTCCAAGGGCTTGCCGAAGGAACGAGCACTTCGAATTTGATCTGAAGGCCTCCGACGTCGTAAGTCTTGATGTAGTCAGCGAATGTAGGCAGAGAAGAAAGCGGAGGGCAGGCGCCGCCGACGGCGTCAGGCCAATAGTCGAAACTGAAGTTGTCCTCAGCCCAGGTGTCTCCGATTCCGCCCTTCATCTCGGCTCCTCCGAAGTAGAGGTAAGATCCGTCCAATGCGGTGAATGAGTCAGTTCCCGGAGTGTGTACGACTCCGTTTCTCCAGCCGTGTCCGGTGGCGAAGCCTCCGTGGCTGCCGTCCCAGTCGAACAGAATGTTGCGGCTGTCTTTGTAGACGAATTTGCTCTTGCCGGTTCCTGAAAGGGAAGTGACGGTCACGTAGCCGGACTGCGCTCCTGAAGGAACGTGGAACGACACTGATGATGATCCGTCGAAGGTCATATCTGAATGAGGCACTGTGGCTCCAGGGAAGGAAATCTCAAGAGGAACTGTTGAGTCGTCAATCAGATAGCTGCCGTAGATGGTGACTTTCTCGCCTTCCTTAGCCCATTCGTTGCTCATAGAGGAAACCTTAGGGACAGGAGGGAGCACTTTGAAGTCAAATGCCACGGTGTCCTGATCTCTTGTGATGAGGTACATCTTGTCGGTCTGGTTCTTAGGCATATTCTTGGGAACGGACACCATAAGAGTGTTGTCAGTGATGTAGCTTGTGTTCAGTGTCGCTTCCTGGTCGTTGAACCAGAGCTGGACTGTGCTGCGCAGATTGTCGCCGAGGATGCAGACGATCTCATCCATATAGGCCTGGGTGATGTTGATGTCCTGGTCGGCGTACCTTACTGAGTAGACCGTCGGCGCTCCGTCCGCAACCTTGTAGCGGTCAGGATAGTCCACATCGTCGCAGGATGCGAAACCGATGAGGATCGCGAATATCGCCGGAACGGCGCTTATATATTTGCTTATTTTGTTCATAGTGTGCTTCGATTA
>JBAYFJ010000154.1:0-4648 GCA_041667245.1 Bacteroidales bacterium
AAATGTCCTCGGTGTTTTCCCTAAAAATGGTCATATTCACTTTTCCCGGCTCTTTCACCGGTGAGACCACGCCTTTGAACCAGCGTACCGGCCTCAGGCAGACATAGAGGTCAAGTGTCTGACGCAGAGCCACATTGAGTGAGCGTATCCCGCCTCCGATAGGAGTGGTGAGAGGCCCTTTTATGCCCACGAGGCATTCTTTGAAGGCCTGAATGGTCTCCTCAGGAAGCCAAGAGCCGTTCTGCTTGAAGGACTTTTCTCCGGCAAAAACTTCTTTCCATTCAATACTTTTCTGTCCCGCATAAGCCTTTGAGACCGCTGCATTGACGATTTTTCTCATCGCCGGCGTGACTTCCGCTCCGACTCCGTCCCCGGTGACAAACGGAATTTCCGGTTTGTCCGGGACTATCAACATATTGTCTTTCTTGATGATTTTCATAATGCTTTGTTTGAATTGAAATTAAGTGCGGAGCCGGCTTTAAACCATTCTATCTGCTGTTCATTGTAGGTGTGGACTGCTTTGAAGGTGTCTGTGGTGCCGTCCTCGTGAAGCAGAGTGACCGTCATCTCGCTGCCAGGCGCGAATTGTTTCAGACCTGAGACACTGATTCTGTCATGCTCCTGAATCTTGTCGTAATCGGCTTTGTCTTTGAAGGTCAGAGCGAGCATCCCCTGTTTCTTGAGATTGGTTTCGTGTATTCTGGCGAAACTCTTGGCAAGAATCACTTTGACATTAAGGAATCTCGGTTCCATTGCGGCGTGCTCTCTGCTTGATCCTTCCCCGTAATTCTCTTCGGCGACCACGATTGACGAAATGCCGGCCTGTTTGTATTTTTTGGCTGTTTGCGACACCCCGCAGTAGCCACCCTCGCTGAGGCTCCACACTTTGTCTGTCTCACCCGTGAAGGCATTGACCGCTCCGATGAGCATATTGTCGGAGATGTTCTCAAGATGGCCTCGGAAACGCAGCCACGGTCCGGCCATCGAGATGTGGTCAGTGGTGCATTTCCCTTTAACTTTGATAAGTAAAGGCATATCCTTCAAATCTTCACCGTTCCACGCCGGAAATGGCTTCAGAAGCTGAAGGCGCTTGGATTGAGGATTGACCTTTATTTCTCTTTGAACGCCGTCCGGCTCCACATAGCCCTCAGCTCCTGCCCGGAAGCCTTGTCCGGGCAACTCATCGCCTTCAGGAGGGTTGAGCTTTTGTCCATTGCCTTCCGCGTCGATGAGCACGTCTTTTAGCGGATTAAAGCATAAGTCTCCTGCAATCGAAAGGGCTACGACTATTTCGGGTGATGCGACAAAAGCGAAGGTGTTGGGATTGCCGTCAGCCCGTTTTGCAAAATTGCGATTAAAAGACGTCACAATGGAATTGCGTCTTAGAGGGTCATCAGTGTGACGATTCCATTGCCCTATGCAGGGGCCGCAAGCATTGGCCATCACCGTGGCTCCGAGTTCCGTAAAGTTTTTCAGAAGGCCGTCCCTTTCGATGGTGGCTCTGATCTTTTCCGATCCGGGGTTCACTATTAGAGGGGCGGCAGAAGGGATATGTTTTTCCACTGCCTGCCTTGCGATTGAGGCCGCGCGACTTAAGTCCTGGTAGGATGAATTGGTGCAGGAGCCAACAAGCCCGACTTCCATTTTGCGAGGATAGCCATTTTCCACGACCTTTTGTGCGAATTCGGACAACGGAGTTGCGGCGTCCGGAGAAAAAGGTCCGTTGACGTAAGGCTCGACTTCTCTTAAGTCGATGTCTATAATGCGGTCATAATAGATCTCAGGATTGTCGTTGACTTCGTCATCGGCTCGCAGGCACGCCGAGACTCCGTCTGCCATAGCAGCAATCTTTTCTCTGCCGGTGGCTTGAAGGTATTTCCTCATCTCGCCGTCATAGGGAAAGATAGATGTGGTGGCGCCGACTTCGGCTCCCATATTGCAGATCGTGGCTTTGCCGGTGGCGGAAAGGGTCCCGGCACCGTCTCCGAAGTACTCAAGTATGGAGTTTGTGCCTCCTTTAACTGTCAGAATCCCGGCCAGTTTCAGAATTATGTCTTTAGGAGAAGCCCAGCCGCTTAACCGTCCGGTTAGACGGACACCGATGATTTTTGGCATTTTCAGCTCCCACTCCATTCCTGTCATCACGTCCACGGCGTCGGCTCCCCCGACTCCTATCGCAATCATTCCCAGTCCTCCGGCATTAGGAGTGTGGGAATCGGTGCCTACCATCATCCCTCCGGGAAAGGCATAATTCTCCAGGACTACCTGATGGATTATTCCGGCTCCGGGCTCCCAGAAGCCGATTCCGAAACGGGAAGAGGCTTCTCTTAGAAACGCATACACTTCTTTGTTGTCCGCCACGGCTTTAGGCAGATCTGTCAAGGCCCCTTGGTCAGCCTTAATGAGATGGTCGCAATGGACGGTGGTCGGGACTGCGACTTTTACTCTGTTTGCATTAATAAATTGGAGCAGAGCCATTTGTGCGGTGGCATCCTGCATCGCCACTCTGTCAGGACGGAAATTCACGTAAGTCTCGCCTCTACTGAAGCCTCTCGTTGTTGCCAAATCGCTGTCCTTGTAAAGATGTGCGTAGAGTACTTTCTCAGCGAACGTCATCGGTCGGCCAAGAACAGCCTTGACCCGGCTCACCTTTTTAGCATACCCCGCATAGAATTCAGAGGCCGCGCATAACACATCCGGCCCCTTCTGAACATTTGCCATAACTATCTCTGATTTTGTTACATTATCACTACCGCCCTCACGCCACATCACCCCTTCTTTGTCAAAGAAAGGGATTTTAAATGACAATCGCAAATTGAGCCTCGGATGAAAAGGATTAAACGGAAAAAAACACACTAATTTAGGGCCGAGACAATCTTGAGAGCATATTAACAGCCTCTGCCAATGAGCGGCATCTCATCATCAAGCGAGTACAAGAATTATTCGGTTTGTTGAAATAATCAGTACTCATATTGGGGATAATGCTTCTGTATCCTGATCGTATTTTACATTCTTGGCATTTTTGTCAAAAATGTAAAATACGCAAGTGCTCTCAAACAAGTGGATAGAATAGAATACCCGCTCAAATTCTACAAATCAAGACTGTCAGGATTCAGAAGAAAGTCAAATAAGCCTATGGTAAGAATACCCTGCTCATCTCTTTTGGGTTTGATGTTATCCTTTACAACAATAATCTTCTTAAAGGAATCAGTAACTTCAAGGAGCGATGTCGATTCTTGTCGCTCTTTAGCCTCATCGGGCATCATAAATGCTGACTGGACATAATACCTTTTGCTTCCTTGATTGGCCACAAAATCAATTTCGTATTGTTTTCGGGTCACATTTCCATTTCTATCTTTTACACGTTGCTCAACAGCACCGACATCAACATTGAACCCTCGAACACATAGCTCATTATAAATTATATTTTCCATGATGTGATTTTCTTCCTGCTGACGAAAGTCAAGTATCGCATTACGGAGTCCCACATCTGAGAAATAATACTTTGATAGCGTGTTAATGTACTTTTTGCCTTTAACATCATACCGGACAGACTTATCCATAATAAAAGCATCCTGCAGATAAGAAAGGTATTTGCTTATCGTAGGTTGGGAAATAGTGGCGTTTTTTGTTGATTTAAAAGTATTTGACAACTTACGAGGGTTAGTCGGAGATCCTATGGAAGAAGCTATTACTCTGACAAGCTCTCCAAATTCTTCCTTATTTTTAATTTTATGACGCTCAAGGATGTCCGCACAATATGTGGTGGAATACAAGTTTTTCAAATAATCCGCTTTCTTCTTATCGGAATCAAGCATTTTCACTGGTGGCAGCCCTCCGTATGTGTAATAATCCGTCCAAGCATCGGAAGGCTGGCGGGAGTCAACAGTCATATACTCGGCAAATGAAAGCGGGAAAACATGAATCTGGTCTCCTCTACCACGAAATTCGGTAACTACATCGGTTGACAAAAACCGAGAATTGCTGCCTGTTACATAAATATCAATATTATCCTTACGTAACAGTCCATTGAGTACCGGGACAAAATCATTGAGCAACTGTACCTCATCCAATAAGACGTAATACATATCATCGTCAATCAGATGAGCCTTTATGAATGACATCAGTTCAGTCGGGTTGCATAGTTTTCTGTAATCCCAATCATCGAATGCAATTCTGACAATATGTTCAGAAGAAACTCCACTTTCAATCAGATGCTTATAAAAAAGATTGAAAAGAAGGAACGACTTACCGCATCTCCGAATTCCGGTGATGATTTTAATCAAGCCATTCCCTTTCCCGGCAATTAGCTGTTGCAAATATAATTCACGTTTAATTATGCTCATACTTTATTTTTCTGACAATTGTGTCACTTTTGTAAAGTACAAATATAATAAAATTTCATAAAACCTCATCTTCCATTTTACATTCTTGGCATTTTTGTCAAAAATGTAAAATGAAAGAAAAGGCAACAACAAGTGTTACAAGCAGGTATGTGAGGAAATCAAAGAAATAACAGAAGATGTCCATTTTATCTTACCGGACGAATGGCAATGGCGTAGGATAGACAGCATGTCCCGATTTTTTGCCGCAAATCGCCTAAACGATTGGATTTTAGGGCGCTACAGCCTTTTGGCGGAGAGACAGG
>JBAYFJ010000155.1:0-4599 GCA_041667245.1 Bacteroidales bacterium
GGGCATATATTCGACATAATCGGGGCCTCTTACGACCATTCTTCCAGCGGGATGTTTCTCTGGGGAAGAATTTCTCAGAACAATCTGTTTCTTGATGGAAGTGACCCGCGGAAATGTCTCGGGGAAAGGGTGTCCGACAACATCCTTTACAATGCCGGCGTGTTCATTACCCCCGGCTTCATATTCGGAAAAAACGGTGAGAATTACGTTAGGGTTTCGCTTTGCGCCAAGACTGAGGTGCTTGCGGACGCGGCATCGAAAATTTTAAAAATTACACAAAAATGATAGTAGGGATTATTGGTATGGGTCTGATAGGCGGATCTATGGGGATCGATTTGAAAAAACGCGGATTCGCCGGAACCGTAATCGGCGTGGAGAATGTCTCTGTCAATGCTGAGGCTGCTCTAAGGCTCGGCCTCGCTGATGAAATCACTTCTTATGAGGAATGCCTCAAGCGAAGTGACATAGTTGTTGTGTCGGTGCCCGTGGGATCGGCCGTGAAAATGCTTCCCGACATTCTTGACCATTTCAAGGAAGAGGGAGGGGAGGGCAAAATCGTCATAGACACGTGCTCCACTAAGGAACAGGTTGTCAGAAGCGTTAAGTATCATCCTCTTAGAACGAGATATGTCGCCACGCATCCGATGGCAGGTACTGAATACTCCGGTCCGTGGGCCGCTATGCCGAATCTGTTTGACGGCAGGGCATGCATTTTCGCTGACATTCAGGAATCGGATCCGAAGGCTGTCAAGATAGTAGAAAGGCTTTACGACACGCTGAACATGAGACCTATCTACATGGACGCTTCCAATCACGATGTGCACGCCGCTTATGTGTCTCACATCTCGCACGTCACGTCATTCGCTCTGGCTTTGACGGTGCTTGACAAAGAGAAAGACGAGAAGCACATATTCGATTTGGCTTCCGGAGGTTTCTCCTCCACCGTGCGTCTGGCGAAGAGCAGCCCGCAGATGTGGGTGCCGATTCTGACCCAGAACAGGGACAATGTGCTCAGGGTCATTGACACTTATCTGGAGAAGATGAGGCTGTTCCGTGACGCCATCTCGGATTGCGATTCGGACAAGGTTGAGAAGTTGATTGAGGACGCTAACAAGATAAAGAGAATAATCAGATAAACAAGGCGCCTTCCGGGTGCCGCAAAAACACAATTATTATGGAAAGAAGATTAGATTTAACACCCGTTTCCCAATGGGGGATTTTCCCTGAGAATCAGAGGCCTATGCTGATTGCCGGGCCTTGTAGCGCGGAATCCGAGGTGCAGGTTATGGAGACTGCGAGAGGGCTGAAAGAAATCGGTGTCAATGTCTATCGGGCGGGGATATGGAAGCCGAGGACTCATCCCAACAATTTCGAAGGACTCGGGACTGCGGGACTGAAGATGCTTCGCAGGGTGAAGGACGAGCTTGGAATGAAGATCTGCACTGAGGTGGCAAGTGAGAAGCACATTTTCGACTGTGTCAAATTCGGCGTGGATATGGTCTGGATCGGTGCCAGAACTTCCGCCAATCCTTTTCTTGTTCAGGAGATTGCCGATGCCTTGAAGGACACGGATCTGCCGGTCCTTGTAAAAAATCCCGTCAATCCTGATTTGGATTTGTGGATAGGTGCTCTGGAACGTCTCAATCAGGCCGGAGTGAGGAAACTTGGAGTCATCCACAGAGGCTTCTCGACTTCCGAGAAGATGGACTACAGAAACGATCCGGGGTGGGGAATAGCCATAGAATTGCGCTCAAGGTATCCCGAACTGCCGTTTTTCTCCGATCCCAGTCACATGGGAGGTGACAGAAAATATATCCGTGAGATTTCCCAGAGAACATTGGATCTCGGGCTTGACGGCCTTATGATCGAGTCTCATTGCGACCCCACCTGTGCCCTGAGTGATGCCAAACAGCAGCTCAAACCGGCGGATTTGGGCAAATTGCTTTCAAGTCTTGTTCTCAGACAGAGCGACACCGACAGCAGGGACTACAAAGACAACATCGATCATCTTCGCGCCCAGATTGACATTGTAGATGAGAACATACTTTACATCCTTCAGTCGAGAATGAACGTGAGCCGCAAAATCGGTGCGTACAAGAAAGAACACAACATAGCCATTCTTCAGACAACCAGATGGGACGCTCTGCTTAAGGAGATGATTGTGAAAGGGGAGAAGTACGGCTTGTCGGACGAATTCGTGAAGACTGTCTTCAACGCCATCCACGATGAGTCTGTCAAATCTCAGAATGAGGTGCTTTCAGATAAGAAACCAAAGTAGTACGGAACACGTCTTTCTCGTGATCTGACAGGAACGAGACTTCGATTGGTACCTGGAACATTCTCAGTTTGAGATCCTCAGGTACTTTTTTGTTGTCTCTTATTCTCTGGCTGTCTTTTTCGGTAGTGGCCACCACGGCGGTAGGGTTGATGGACGTGGCTTCGGCTATGGTCCTGATGTCAAGACTGGAGTACTTGTGATGATCGGAGAATTTGAATCGGCACACTATCTTGTAACTTCCGCTCAGATACTGTCTCAGGGCTTTGTCTTTCGCAATTCCCGAGAAGAGAATCAGATTCTTGGCGTAGACGTAGCGCTTGTCCGCATTCTCGTACACCGGCTCCATCCGGCAGTAATTGATTGACGTGAAAATCAGCGTCTGGGTGATGCCGCATTTACTGATACCCTTGCATGAGGATGTGTTGTAACTCCTTATGCCGAGGGAACTTGCCCATTTCCCTTTCTCCCATTCGTCAAGGTACGAAGGACATTTCGTAACGATAAGAATGTCGGCTACCTGAAGCCTTTCCGTCAGATCCCTGAGTCTTCCGATCGGAAGCAGATGATCTTTGTAGGTAGGATGGTAGAAGTCAATCAGCACTATGTTGACGCTCGGCTTGAGCGATCTGTACTGGAAAGCGTCATCGAGAATCACTACGTCGGATGCCGGAAGTTCTTTATTCTTGCATCGGCGCGCCTTTTTTGATGTGGCGAGCTTGTCGGGATGGCTGAGAAAATCGCATCCTTCCACTCTCGTCCTGTCCACGGCCACGGTGATGTTCGGGAATTTTCTTTTGATCTGCAGAGGCTCGTCTCCGTACATTGCGGCGGATCC
This sequence comes from Bacteroidales bacterium, assembly GCA_041667245.1. Taxonomy (GTDB): domain Bacteria; phylum Bacteroidota; class Bacteroidia; order Bacteroidales; family UBA932; genus Cryptobacteroides. The sequence goes on from JBAYFJ010000155.1 coordinate 3,114, forward strand.
GTCAAGCGTGACCTGCTGGAAACCTTTGCTCTTGCGCTTGTGCCCTCTGGAGAGGACGGCTATGTTTTTGTCCGCCCAATTTTCATCTTTGAGCAATGTCCTGAGAATCATCTCGGTGTGCGGTGTCTTGCCGGTACCTCCGGCAGTTATGTTCCCGACACATATCGTGGGGACTTCGCAAGTGTGTACCTTAAATATTCCGGTTTTATAGAATAAATCCCGGAGTTTTAGGATTAAGAAATATGGGAAAAGTAGAATCCTGTCTATCATCTTTGTGATTTAACTCGCAAATATAGTAATTATTTTTTATGTGGGAAATTGATTTACAATCCGTAAACACTTTCTTGCTGTGTGAGCTCCGTGTTCCCCCAGCGTTCAGCGATGAAGTCGAGAATCTTCTCCAATTCTTCCGTGTCCATCGTGGTGACAAGTCTCACTCTCGTCTCTTTGAAGTCCGGAAGCCCTTTGAAGTAGCACGACAGGTGCCTTCTCATTTCAAGGACGCCTCTGACGGGACCTTTTAGCTTCAGGGACAGTGCCAGATGCTTTTTCGCCAGTGCGACTCTGTCCTGCACGCTCATAGGAGGCGGCAGCTCTCCCGTAGAGAGGTAATGTCTGATTTCTTGGAATATCCAAGGGTGTCCGAATGACGCTCGGCCAATCATTATCCCGTCGACCCCGTATTTGTCAAAGGCCTCCTTGGCTTTCTCGGGAGAATTGATGTCCCCGTTGCCGATGATCGGGATGCGCATCCTCGGGTTCTCCTTCACTTTACCTATCAGATCCCAGTCCGCCTCTCCTTTGTACATCTGACATCTTGTGCGCCCGTGGATGGTGAGAGCCTGTATGCCGGCGTCCTGAAGTCTCTCCGCAAGTTCCACTATGATTTTCGAGTTGTCGTCCCAGCCCAGTCTCGTCTTGACGGTCACCGGCTTGCTCACGGCTTCCACGATCATTTTTGTGATCATCACCATTTTGTCAGGATCCCTCATCATTCCGGATCCCGCGCCCCGGCCGGCTATCTTGTTGACAGGACATCCGAAATTAATGTCAATTACGTCCGCCCCGTGGCCTCCGGCTATCTCTGCTGCCCTGTCGGCCATTTTTGCGGCGTCCACCATGGCTTCTGGTATGTTCCCGTAAATCTGAATTCCTATCGGGGCCTCTTCCTCACCGGTGCGCATCTTGGCAATGGCCTTGTCCGCATCTCTTACAAGACCGTCCGAAGGGATGAATTCGGTGTACACCATATCCGCGCCGAATGACTTGCAGATTGTCCTGAACGAGGCATCCGTGACGTCTTCCATCGGTGCGAGCATCAAAGGCTGCGGCCCTAAATCAACATTTCCTATTCTCATTGTCTTTTTTTGTGCAATTAGGACGATTAGATTTCACAAAAGTACGAAAAAGCACGGAATTTGCCGTTAAATCACTATTTTTGCACGATTAAAATTTTAAAAATATGGGAAGTGAAATTAAAACTATA
>JBAYFJ010000156.1:0-4580 GCA_041667245.1 Bacteroidales bacterium
CCTGATTTAGCATTGAATGTGTAGTCGTTCTTTCATTGATGCAAATTTGGGTGAAAAAAAGTGTATAAAAAACTCATTTAGCTATTGATAAATCAGAAAGTTTTCGCTAAATAAACGTTGAAATTTTGAGAAAAACTAATTTTATAATTCACTAATTATCAACTACTTAAAAACACAAATCAACAGATGACACTTATAAGGGTTAAGTTATGATTTTGAATAATTACAAATTAGGAAAATCCCTTTAATAGGTAGTAAGTAGGCATCCAAAGGTGAAAAATAGTCATCGAATTCTGGATGTCTGACCGTTTTCAACCTTTACTAAGAAAGAATCCTTAAATAGATTTTTGATTTTCCTGTTCGCCTTAGAAGCTTCTTCGATGTTGTCCGAGACACCTATTATATATTTGTAAATTCTTCCGGCTGCTACCTTTTCCGGAGAGTAGCCTTTGAAGAATTTGTCCGATGAAGACATATTTTTGGCTGAGGCGAGAACCTGGGTTCCGTAATAGACTCCAGTGTTCTTGACAGTAGCAGTCTTTTCGGCATTATTCGTGTTTTCGGTCTTTTGAGTGTCGACGGCTGCCTTTTCTTGAGTCATTTGTTTTGAATTGTCTTTAGAGACGCTTACGCTTCCGTCATAGCTTTTTTTGAATTGGGAAAACGCCTTGGATATGTTCTCGGCAATCTTGTCTCTGCCATCATTGCTCCTCATTGACGCCAAGTCTCTGGAGTTGGACATAAACCCGCATTCTATCAGTGCGGAAGGCATTGAGGTCTTCCAAAGCACGTACAACGGGTCTTGCCATATCCCTCTGTTAACTCTGATCGGTCCGTTGGACATCGAATCGTCAACATCCTGAGCGAAAAGAAAGCTCTGCTCAAGGAAGGCGTTCTGCATAAGATTGAAGAATATGAATGACTCCGGAGCGGACGGGTCGAATCCCTGATATTTGGTTGTGTAGTCGTCTTCAAGCATAATCACGGAATTCTCCCTCTTGCAGACTTCCATATTGTTGGAGAACAAGTCTCTGTTCTTGACTGAGGATTGTCCGAGAATGTGGATTGAGTAGCCGTTTGCCGAAGTGGAAGACGGCGCGGCGTTGATGTGTATAGATATGAAAAGATTCGCTTTGTTCCTGTTGGCGATCTCGGCGCGGTCATTGAGAGTGACGTAGACATCCGTGCTTCTTGTGAGAACGACTTTGACTTCCGGATAGTTCTTGCGAATCTTCTCTGCAACTTTCTTTGCGATGTCCAGAGTCAGGGTCTTTTCATAGGTAACTCTGTCACCGCTCACGCAACCCGGATCATGCCCGCCGTGTCCGGCATCGATAACAACGGTGTTCAACTTCAGATTATCCTTGTCTCCGGCTGCTGAAACGGTCGGAATGAAAGGCGCAAATAATCCTGTAAGAACGAATATAGACGAAAAAATGTGCAATCTCATAAGAAAATCGATCAAGAATGGAACGTATTTTGGTAATAATTGAAAATAATCTTAAATTTGTCTTTTGCAAATTTAGTAAAAATTGCTTTATTATTGAAGTAACAGAATGTCATTATACAGGCCTGAATTCAAAAAAACGTCTTTTGGCAAATATTTGCTAGTGGGCTTATTGATTATCATTTTTACCGGCGGCTCTCTTTTCTCACAGGACATCAATCGTTCCGACAGAAGAAAAGGACGCGGGCAGAAAACCGAATTCTCAGCCACGCCGGTCAAAGTCAAAAAAGAAATACCTGATTCCGTGCTCGCCAAACGCGATTCCCTGGCTAAAGTGGACTCAGTCTTCAGAATAGATTCCTTGGCGATGCTTAAGAAGAGTTCTCTCACGAGGCCCGCATTCTCCGAAGCAAAGGATTCCATAGTTGAAGTGTTCTCAGACGGCCAGAGAAAGATTTACTATTATGGTGACGTGAGCGTCAGCTATGAGAGTATGAAACTTACCGCCGATTATATGGAGTACGACATGAAGACGGGCATTGTCTTCGCAAAGGGCACTCTGGACACTCTGACCAAAGAATGGAAAGGCCAGCCTAAGATGGAGCAGGACGGCAAGACCTACGATATGGAGGAGGTCAGATACAACTTCAACACTCGCAAGGCTGTCATCAAGAATATGATAACTCAGGAAGACGACGGAATTCTCCACGGCAAGAACATAAAGATGATGCCGGACAGATCCATCAACGTCACCAAAGGAAAGTACACTGTCTGCGATCTGGACCATCCTCATTATTATCTGAAACTCACCGCGGCCAAGGTAATTACCAAACCTTCGCAGAAAACGGTGTTCGGCCCGGCTTTTCCTGTCATAGAGGATGTTCCGATTCCTTTCGGTCTTCCTTTCGGATTCGTTCCGAAACGGCCTTCCAGAGCGACGGGACTGCTTATGCCTACGTTCGGAGAGGAAAATTCGAGGGGATTCTATCTTAAGGATCTCGGAATGTATTTCGTCATCGGGGATTACTGGGATATGTCTTTGACGACTGACCTCTACACGCTCGGATCGTGGGGAATTGACCTTAATTCCAGATACAAAGTCAACTACAAGGCCTCCGGTAATCTTTCTCTTACGTACTCCGTGGATCAGACCGGAGAAAAAGGCAGTTCCGACTTCTTCCAGACAAAGAACTTCGCTGTGACGTGGTCACATTCTCAAGATTCAAAAGCAAGACCGGGGACATCATTCACGGCATCCGTCAATTTCTCCAGCCCTTCAAACAGCAAGTACAATTCATCGTCAGTCACGGACGCCTTGCAGAATCAGAGTTCTTCCTCTATCTCGTACTCAAAGAATTGGAACGGACGTTACAATCTGTCCATCAATGCATTGCATAGTCAGAACTCCAGAGACAGCTCTTATGCTTTCACGTTCCCTAACGTAACTTTCTCAGTAAGCCGTTTCTATCCTTTCAAGCTGAAGAATAGGGTCGGGTCCGAGAAGTTCTACGAGAAATTCTCAATGGCTTACAGCACTACTCTTCAGAACAAGATCAATTTCAAGTCTTCTGAGGTCTCCGAGCCTGGTTTTCTGGACAAATTCAACAACGGAATGACCCATAGTTTCCAGATAGGACTTCCTAATTTCACCTTGCTTAAGTACTTTAATTTTACACCCGGCATTAGTTATGGTATGAACTGGTTCTTCAAAAAGACTGAAAAGCAGTTCAACCCCGAGACGAATTCAGTGGAAGATGTCGAAGGAGGTAATTTCAGTTCGTTCGGCCTGACGCAGAATTATTCCGGAAGTCTCTCGATGAGCACGAGGATATACGGTCTTTTGAATTTTGGGAAATATCACAAGATCCAGGCGATAAGACACGTTATCACGCCATCCTTGTCTCTGTCTCTGAGCCCTGAAAAAGGAACAGCCGCAAACGGCTGGAGGACCTACAATTACGTGGACACTAACGGAGTGGCGAAGAGTCTGGACTACAACATTTACGCAGGGCAGATTTATTCCGCTCCGGGCAAAGGTAAGAGCGCCACTATGAGCATTTCATTCGGCAACAATCTTGAGGCTAAGGTTCGTGATATGAAAGACACTACCGGTGCCGGAGTCAAGAAGGTGAAACTGATTGATCAGCTTAATTTGAGCACCGGTTACAACTTCCTCGCCGACTCTTTGAAAATGAACACGGTTGGGGTCTCAATGTCCACTTCTGTGTTCGGGAAATTGGGCATAAGCGCAAATGCGAATTTCGATCCTTATGCCATCAGTGAGAAAGGAACCAAAATCAACAAGTTCAACATTGCGGAAAAAGGGTTGCTACATCCTTTGAGGCTCACCAATGCTTCGGCTTCCCTCTCCTATTCTTTCTCCGGGAAAGGTGTGATCAACGGCAATGAGGGACGTAACGCCAACGCCAATGCAAAAGGCGGCGGGGCGGCGGGAGGACAGGCTGCTGAAGCAAGTCCGGCCGATTATTATCAAAGAATATATTATCATCCATACACGGGAGAATATATCCCCGGGGGCTGGCTGTATTACACGAATCCAAATGTGCCTTGGTCAGTTAACGTGAATTACTCGTTCAATTACAGCAGGTCATATTCATATTTGAATTCGCAGCTTGTCACAAATGACAGGTACACTCAGACTCTCGGTCTGAGCGGCAACATCAAGCTTACTCCAAAGATGTCCCTAAACGCTACTTCCGGATTCGACTTGATGGCAATGAAGATGACTACTACGCAAATTAGCGCCACTTACGACCTGCACTGTTTCAACATTGCCGTGTCCTGGGTTCCGACCGGTACTTGGCAGTCCTATAGTTTCAGAATAGCCGCGAATGCCTCCGCACTTGCAGATTTGCTGAAATTCAAGAAAAATTCCAGTTACTGGGACAAATAAGTCAGTTTTATCGGGTAAATTTGGGTATTTCCAAATAAAATTCATATATTTGCATTTGGATAACGAAATATCCATAATTCCACACTATTTTATCTAATAAGGTGTTATTTCGCCTTTCATTTTTTCGATTCATCATATCAGAGTTTATTTCATTTGAACTTGATATCCCATTAACAATGTAACTATGACTCATAGTCTTGTCGAACTAAACAAAATGAG
>JBAYFJ010000157.1:0-4560 GCA_041667245.1 Bacteroidales bacterium
GAAATCTCTCGGCAAGCTGTTCAGAATCATAGATTCGGAACAGCTGTGCAAAAGCAGTCTCAAAGCAGCAGGGGCGAAATGGCCTCACTCGGAAGTGACAGCGAGGAACATTCCTCTGACAAGCGACGAGTTGCGTAAGAAAATGAAAGTCTCCTCAGGAGACGACGCCCACATCTTCGGCGTCAAAATAGATTTCACCGAAGACCGGTCTTCCAATTTCCTGATTGTGACGACCCGCAGCACGGACTAATGCAAAAGGTACTTTAGCCAGAACTCTCTGTTGGCATCAAGAAAATGCTTCCCCTGATAGCCTCGGTACCCGTGCTTGCCGTCAGGATAGATCATAAACTCGAATTTCTTGCCCTCCGCCTGAAGCTTGTCAATCAACTGCTCCGTCTGCTGGAAATGCACATTGTCATCTCCCGTGCCGTGAGTGATTTTCAGCATAACCGGATCCACCGTAACCGAAGAATCGGCAGTCGAGACATAAGAGGCGGGATAGCCGTGCACATAATCCAGCACCCTCGACCCGCTGTAGCCCTCGGGATTGGACGAAGGAGTCTCCATAAAACGCTCAGTGTAATGAGTGTCGTACAGAGCCCAGTCATAGACTCCCCCACCGGCCACGCCGTAATGATAGTAGTCGGAAGCGGTGAAAAGAAGGGCCGTTGTCATAGTGCCGCCGAAAGAGAATCCCTCCACCCCGATCTTTTCCGGAAAGACATAAGGCAGAGACTGGAGATACTTAGCCCAAGCCACGAAATCGTCAATTTCCACAGTGTTCAGATGCTTGTAGATCTGATCAAGCCCCTCCCTCCCGTTGTGACCGGAAGCGCGGCAATCAGCGGTCAGCTCTATTATTCCGTGCTCGGACCACCACTGATTGTTGTCAGAAGGCGTTTTCCATTTGTCACTCACCATCGGAGTGTCCGGACCGCCGTAAATGTCCACGTGGACCGGATATTTCTTGGAAGGGTCGAAATCCTTTGGCAGAACAATGCTTCCCGGCAATTCCAATCCGTCATTGGTGATGTAAATAATCTTAGGCAAAGCATAAGACGAAGGATCATAGGAGCGGCCTTTCATATCCGCCACTTTGAAAGCGTAGGAGGCCGGCCTCATACCTATTTTCCTATTGTTCCTGGAATCCACGTAGGTGGTCACCTCTTCAGAAGGATTCCTTCCGACGAGAGACCCCGCCGAGACTTTCTTCTGAGCCCTCCACGCAAGGACGGCATTATCGGTTTCAAACAGCCAGACCTGAACAGGAGTGACCGAATTGGACATCCACGCAACAAAATACTTCCCGTCCGGCGAGAAAAGAACTGATTCCACATTGAGAGACGGGTCAGTCAGAGCTACGACGGCCCCTTTTGAGTCCACTTTGTACAGAGTCTTGCGGACATCCGAATCCCTATTGGCAGTGAAAAACACCTCTCCCGTAACGGAATCGGCCCTGATCAGATCCACATTCCAATTGTGTCCGTCCGTAAGCCTTTTGAGGTCTCCGGAATAAGAAAGATAATAGATTTGCTGCCAAAGCGTCTCGAAACTTCTTACCATAAACAAGCCTCCCGGAGTTGAAATGGCACCGTCAATCCAGTCCAGCCAGGTTTTGTAGGTTTCGTGATAGACCTGACTCTTACTTCCGTCGGAAGGATTGACATTGTAAAGGTCCAGAGTGTTCTGAATCCTCGGCTCACGAGAAATGAAGAAAGACTTGCTGTCAGCGCTCCAGAAAGGAATTCCGAAATACTGGTCATGCGAGCTGTCAAAATCTGCCCAGACAATCTTGGAAGAAGACACATCGGCGACTCCTATGCGGACCTCCGGATTGGTCTCACCGGCTTTCGGATAACGGGTGCTGATGAGAGTCCCGTCCTGACCGAAAGGAGAATAAATGGGGAAAAGCGGCACATTAGTGTTGTCAAAACGATAGAATCCTATCTTCCTGCTGTCAGGAGACCACCAGAAAGCCCTGTGCTTGGACGGTCTTCCGAGGATTTCCTCATAGTAGACCCAAGAAGCGTAACCATTCATTATCAAGTCGGTACCGTCATCGGTCAGTTGCGTTTCCTTGCCGGAAGCAATGTCCGCGACCCAAAGGTCGTTTGCGCGGGTGAAAGCGAGAAGAGTCGAGTCCGGGGAATAAGTGAGATTCGCCGCCTCTGAGGGCTTTAGCGGAAACTCTTCGAACTTCTCAGGAAATTCAACTCCTTTCGTGATTCTGTGATTGGGAGCAAAGACCGAAAACGCAAGGGAATCGGTGTAGGTCCCGTCATAAGTGAACGCAACCTCCTCATGAGAAATCCATTTGCATTTACGAGGAATCTCATTGAACGGGCCGTCTTGTGCGGCGGAAGTCATAATGCAGGACAAAAAACATATCCCGGCACTGAATATTGTCAATCCGAATTTCATTCTATTGCTCCTTAAAATTAATAAGATACACTTTTTCTGTGGCTCTGGTCAGAGCCGTGTACAGCCATTTCAGATCCTCAGCCGTCAACTCGTCCTGCCAGAAGGGATTGTCTATGAAAACGCATTTCCACTGTCCTCCCTGAGACTTGTGAGCGGTGATGGCGTTGGCATATTTCAATTGGAGAGCGTTGTAATAATGATCCTCCCTGACGGCGTCATATCTCTTCTTCTTGCTCTTGATGGCGGAATAGTCCTCGGAGACCCCGTTGTAAAGAGCGTTCTGCTGCTCGTAAGTGAGCGACGCGCTCTCTGACTCAAGAGTGTCGAGAATGACTTTCGCCTTTATCTCCAGAGAATCATAATCCGGAAAACAAAGATCCGCATCAGCGAAATGCAGGCCGTAGCGGTCTTCGAAATTATAAATCCTCTCCAGTTTGGTTATGTCCCCGTTAGCAATGTAATCTATTCCCTTTGCCTTTTCTAAAAACTGGTAGCAATTCTTGACTATCATCAGTTTGTCATCCTTGACAAGCCTCTCCTCCTTGTACTGGACCGTGGACCGGATTCCGGCGTTATAGCGGTTTGCCCTTTTGTTGGACCTGCACAACACTATGGTCTCGTCCTCCCCGTATTTCGAATAGGCATCGGAAATGGCTTCAATCAGATCACCGCCTTTTATCCTTACAATGTCATCGTATCCTTCAGTTCTGAGATTCAGGTCTGACAATGCCATTGACTCCCCCGATTGAGTCAATTGCGTGATCTTCTCTCTCAGCGCCGTGGCATTGAGAAGAATGCCTGATTCCTTCTGCTGACGAACGACATCAGTCAGCTCACAATAGAGAGTCCCGCCGAAACCGTCCATATAGTCCTTTGACAGTGCGGGACTGCTATCCAGACCGATAGGCGGCAACTGAGCCGAATCACCCAGCATAATCAGCCTGCAATCCGTTCCCGACCTGACGAATTCAATCAGGTCCTCAAGCAGATTGCCGGTGCCGAAAGAAGCGAGAGAACCCTGTTTTGAGTTATCAACCCCTATCAGCGAAACCTCGTCCACTATGAACAGAGTGTCCTTTTCTTTGTTAGGGGCGAGCGTGAACTGTCCGAAGCCTTCCGACGAGACTGATTTCTGACGATATATCTGCTTGTGGATAGTGTGGGACGGCTTGTGGGCAAAGGCTTCGAGCACCTTGGCTGCCCTTCCGGTAGGAGCCATTAGCAAAGTCTTGACTTTGAGAGCGGACAAAGCCGTTATTACCGAGGCGATGGCCGTGGTCTTTCCCGTCCCCGCGTAACCGTTCACCACCAACACATCTGAAGAGTCACACGTAATGAACGAGGCTGTTTGTTTGAGAAGATTATCCTGGCAGGAAGTCGGCTTGAACTGCAGCTGTTTCAAAAACTTATCGTAGAAAAAGTCAGATCTGTCCATAGTCTACCTTGTTGATTTCATATTGAACATCAATGAGATAGCGGCAAGAATAGGGTATATTTCCACACGTCCGAGGAACATTTCCAGCGTCATCACGAACTTGGCGAAAACGGACAGCCCCACATAACTGCCCATAGTTCCGAGAGAAGTGACCCCAGGGCCTACGTTTCCGAGAGAGGAGATGCTGACTACCAGAGCATTGTCAGGCTCCACGCCTCCCAAAAGCAGCAATCCTGCGGAGACCACCATGATGATCATATATAAGGAGATGTACAGAGCGGACTGATACACCAGATCGTCCTTGATGACGTGATTGCCCAATTTGATCTCCCTGACCGAATTGGGATGGATGACAGTCCTTATCTGACGCCCGATCGCCTTGAAGAGCACGACGGTTCTGTCACATTTCACACCTCCGGCAGTGGACCCGGCGCAACCGCACTGAATCATTATCAGAAGCAGAGGGAAGGACACGTACAACGGCCATCGGGAATTGTCGGCAAGGGCATATCCTGTTGTGGATGACATACTCGCAGTCTGAAAGAAACTGTAAAGAATCGAAGTGCCCCAAGTGTCCGCATTGCCGGTGGACTTGAGAATGACCGACATAATGGCAGCCACCACGATCAGGGAGGCGAGATAGTACTTTATGACAGGATTGTTCAGAGGCTTGAACGAGTGGGTGACCACAGCCATAAAGATCA
>JBAYFJ010000158.1:0-4478 GCA_041667245.1 Bacteroidales bacterium
ATACAAGCCTCCCGGAGTGATTTCCTCGGTCTCGCCCAAAAACATCGACTGCATTCCATAGTATCTGAGGACGTTAAGCGGCTGCGCGTTATAGAAGTGATGTTCAGCCGACACCGACACACTGCCGCCCGCAATCCGGTAACTGATTTTCTCAATGGCGAAAGTGTCCAGAATGACATTGGTCACGTCAATGTTGACTTTTCCGACATCAAAGGCCACTGTGTCACCAGCGAAAGAGTGCCCGTCAACAGTTATGGAAAAACAATCCGTTGTAGCGGTTCTTCCGCCATTCTCATCAGTGTGATTGCCTCCGCACCATCCGATTCCTTCTACCAAAAAAGGCCCGATGTTGTCACTGAAAGCCTGATTGACAAGAAGCGAATTATCAATCAGCTCTTCCGAAGGGACTGCTGTTATTTCTTTTGTCAAGGCCACTTCATAGAAAGTGTAAAGCTCATTTGCCATACACTTCTTAAACCAGAAGAGCAGAGACGTACTATCATTAATGCCAGAGGAGATAAAGCAATTCTCTCCTCTGACACTAACAACCATCTTACTCTCCCCTTCTGCCGCACTTTGCGGAAGACCTCCGCAACGGCAACAAATCGGGAGAGCAAGAACTACTACTATCAAAAACCACTTCTTAGTCATCACTTGCGCAACGGGTTGTCGACTACGAAATCGCACAAGTCAAAGTACATAGACTGATCGACTTCTTTGTCTGAAACGGCCAAATCATAGACTGCATTGTTGCCGATGTAATAGGTGAAAGGCTTCTTGCCGTAAAGACCGTACTGCTTTGCAAACTGCATATACTTGCGGTAACGCATCCTGTAAAGTTCCGAATCCTTCATTCCGTCAAGGACATTCGCGTCAATCTCCATCTCCATCCCCACGTCGGCACCCTTAATCATAAGCATAGACTCCTCAAGTGGATATTTCTCTCCATTCCACAGATAGTTGGGCTGCATCCAGACATAATCCAGTTTGAACTTCTTGCCCATTTTGTAGCCTGCCGCCTTACGATAAGGAATCCAATAAATCTTCTGCCCGAATGAATGGATGTAATCAGACACCGATGGAATCACCAAGTCAAGTTTCTTCAGTTCATAGCTCCATCCTTCCTCTGGGGTTACCAGATCCTCAGAGACGATGTAAAAGCCATCCAACTCGATGTTCTTGAAATTTGCCGCTTTGAAACCCTTCCTCACCTCTTCTATATACCATTCGTAAGCGGCAATCCTGTCTGCGGGAACGTTGAAGTCCAATGTCTTTCCGTTCAACTTTCCCCAATAGGTAGTTGAGGAAGTGACGTCCTCAAAATACTTGTACAAAATCGGATCCGGCATCACCATCACCACTTTTCGCTTCTCCTTCGGAGCGCCGAGAGTCGCCTTCGCATTCTCGACAGCATTGTCCAAAGCCACAAGATTGCATGTCGGATCGAACCAATAATCAATCAGTTCCTGCCATTGCGCTTTACCTGCGGACTCACCGGTCTTGTTTTTGAAAAATCCGGTACAGTAGGAATAATTGTTGCCGTCCGGTCTGGATGCGCTCTCGAACTCAATACATAGAAAGGCGTCGAAAAGCCAATGCTCTTTACCTGACTTGTCCGTGTACGTCACGTATTTAGAGAACCTGTCCTCATTCCATTGATAGACAGCTCTATGACGGCTTCCGCCGTAACACAGAACCATATCCGTGAATGGATAAGAAGTCGTGACAATGGGTTCTTCCGGCTCTTGTTTGCCGGAAGATCCATTATCCTTACCGTCACATCGCGCGCAGGAGCAGATGACGGCAGACATAAGTGTCAGAATAGCAAAAAAGTCTACAACTTTTCTCATTCAGCATTTATTTACAGTCCCTCTCCATAGATTTCACTCAACTTTCCTCGACCATGCGCGTAATCTCCTGCCGATGACTCCGGCTTCACAATCACGAATTTCAGATAGCGCCCCACATAAGTTTTCTGCACGTTGAAGTCATAAAGGCCTCCGTCGCTTGTCCAGCCGTAGCCCCTCTTTCCGGAAGCCACCTTAACCCATTCGGTAGCAGCCTCTTTGTAGTCTTTGGCCATATAAATCTCGTACTCACGGTAATTGCCCTGGAATGTGCCGTGATCCTTTATCTTGAACACATTAAAGAGGTGCATAGAGCCCATATCAAAGACAAATGCCATAGGGAAAGTGTTGTCTGACTGGAATTTGGATATCCACTCAGTAGCCAGATTGCCATCGACCATTCTGTCCACGAGATAGCCTTTCGCCCAATTAGGCGACCCTTCCTCCCGACCATAGCACTGATCCGCACCCTCGATAACCTTCCAAGGCCCCATCAGCACTTTAGTCTCATTCTTGACAGGAATGAACATTACCTGATTTTTCACTCCGACACCGGAAATTGATGTAGAAGCGATCTTGACAGGGACAAGATAAGAAGAGAACGAGATAAGAGAGCCGTTGTCAAAGAACTTGCTTCCGGTGATCACATACTTGAATTCCACAGATGCCTGACCGCCATCAATTGTGACAGATGAAGAAGGCAACGAAATCAGTCCTTTTGGAGCTTCAGTGTAGGAAGTGCCGTTTGCGGAATTATAGGCAGCGATAAGACTGTTGTCTATCTCCAGATTGACTTCCAAAGACTTGTTGCTTATAGGATAGTCCATACTGATGCTGCTCGTAAGCGTGTCGACCAAAGTCTCATCAGCCGTAGGAGTCAAAGTGGCGGCAAGCTGAGTGTCCATCGTAACGGAGGATTTCTTGAGATTCAAAATGACAAGATCATTGCTTAGGTTTGAAGCTGTGCCTTTGCTGAAAATTTTGCAAGGAATTGCATAATTCTCATCATCGCCAATGGCTGAAAGTACTTTGTCCTGCTTCCAGCTCAGTTCAGAAATCTCTCTTGCGTCAGACTTCCCGAAATTAAGCAGGCTGGATGAAAGAGAATAGTGCTCCGATGGAAGGAAACGATAAGCAGTCCCCTTGGATGTGTTGTAATTGGTCAGGGCAGTGTCCGCGAAAGCAATGGTCACAGTTGCGTCTGTCCGGCCTTTTCCGCTTTTGATGACACTCAGATCATATTTTTCATCAAACACAGAGACGCTTCTGACTACGTCTCCCTTCAGATAGGAGATCTGGTCATCCACCATATTGTTGTCGATGTCGCTGGAGCAGGATGACAAAGCGAGCAATGCCACGAAACCGGAAAGCGACAGTAAATAATTCTTATTCATAATCAATTCAATTAAAAGCCATAATTCTGTGTCATATTCGTCATTTCAGCAAGCTGTGTCGAACTGATTGGGAACAGATAATCCCTGTTAGTGAACACGGCCGGATCACCGACGAAATCAGTGGAGACCCTCTCGTAAGAATCCTCATAATTGTCGGAACTCAGATTGAGAGTCCAGTTCAGACCGGGATATTCTTGCTTTGCAATCATCCATCTGCAAGCGTCATAGTGACGCATAGACTCCATTCCGAACTCAACCATTCTCTCTTTCTGAATGCACCAGCGAAGAAGTGCCTGATTGCCTGAAATTTCAGGATATGCCTCCTCGATATTATTCAGACCGACTCTGTTTCTCACTTTGTTAATGTATTCAAGCGCGGTAGCCTCATCCCTGTCCGGCTTCTCGTTACAAGCCTCGGCATAACTGAGATAGATTTCCGCAAGTCTTATTTCCGGATAAACCTCTTTCAGACCGGTGTAGTCGGTACCGCTTTTCAAAGACGTGTTGGCCTGATAGAATTTTCTCCAAGCATAGCCCACACGAATACATCCTTCGACTGCAGACCAGCGTGAGGTACAGGAAGCGTTGTTGAAACAAGTGAATTTCTTGTTCATAGACTGGTTAGGCCAATAGAAACCGTTAGGTACGACACTGGCATAGTAGCGAGGGTCTCTTCCCATAGTGCTGTTGTGAGCCTTGATGGCAGGAGCCCAAGAAGCGTCGACAGGCTGTTTGTAACCTTCGGTAAAACCGGTTGCCACATAACCTGATTTGGAATCCACTATAGGTTTGGAATAATCATTCTCGCCCTGATAGCCTGTAACAGGGTATCTTCCAGTCGACCACATAGGATATGAATCGACAAGCTTGAGAGAAGGGGCAATTCCGCCGTATCCCCACAATACCATCTGAGGAGGACAGGCACAAGCCATAATCGCACCTGTTCCGCCGAGCCACGAATATGCGCTCGAAGTCCTTCTCCACCAACCGAGTATCGTCTCGCTGTTCCAAGCATTGAAGAAAACAGATCCATAAGAATCCGCGCCTCTCTGCATCGGGTCAGTTGAAGTGGTACTCTGACAAAGAGAATACTGATTCAAATCAATTACCGCTTTGCAAGCCTTTGCCGCATCATCCCATTTGGTAGGATCAGCCGTCTGAGGGAAAAGGAAGTTTCCGGCCTTGTTCTTCATAACGCCTTTGTAAAGGTCGCAACCGTTGTATAGCGGAGATGCCG
>JBAYFJ010000159.1:0-4455 GCA_041667245.1 Bacteroidales bacterium
AAGGCGATGTGATTGTCGCCGTGGATTCAGTCAAAATCACTGATCCATCATCAGTTCAAGAGGCGGTCAACAGTTACCATCCGGGGGACAAGGCGAAATTCACTGTTGTCAGAGGAGGTAACAAGAAGATTGTAGATGTCACTTTCTTGGGGACGACGCAGAAAAACGGTGCGGTGGATTCTGAAGGGATGGTCGCTTTCTACGGTGCCAAACTTGACAAGCCGTCAAAAGAGACGCTTAAACGTCTCGGACTTGAAAGAGGAGTAGAGATTGTTTCGGTTGGGCCGGGTAAAGTCCTTGACGCAGGCGCTTCCGACGGGTTTATCATCCTTTATGTCAATGATCAGCCGGTGAGCAAACCTCAGGACGTTGTGGAAATCGCCAACAAAGCAAGAAGATCAGTTGTCGTGGAAGGAGTGACTTCCTATGGCAAGTCTGCATATTTCGCTTTCGGTAAAGACGAATAATCCCAAGGCTCTGTCTTGTTAGAGATATGGCTTCCGGGACCTCCGCAAGGTTCCGGAAGTTTTTTTTCGACAATGTTAGAGTGTTTTTTATATAATAGAGTATGAGACAATTAAAGATTACCAAATCGATTACCAACCGTGAGAGCGCTTCTCTTGACAAGTATTTGCAGGAGATAGGCAGGGAGAATCTGGTTTCACCTGAAGAAGAGGTCGAGCTTGCGCAGAAAATCCGCAAAGGAGACCAGAAGGCTTTGGAGAAGCTGACCAGAGCGAATCTCAGATTCGTGGTTTCGGTTGCAAAACAATATCAGAATCAGGGCCTCAGCCTTCCCGATCTTATCAACGAGGGGAATCTCGGCCTTATCAAAGCGGCCGAGAAATTCGATGAGACAAGAGGATTCAAATTCATTTCTTACGCAGTGTGGTGGATCCGCCAGTCGATTCTTCAGGCTTTGGCAGAGCAGTCCAGAATCGTGCGTCTGCCTCTGAATCAGGTAGGCTCTCTGAACAAAATCAACAAGGCTCTGTCCAAATTCGAGCAGGAAAATGAGCGTCAGCCATCGGCAGAGGAACTTTCAGATATGATTGACGTGCCGAAAGACAAGATTTCCGACACCCTCAGAGTCTCAGGGAGACACGTTTCCGTGGATGCTCCTTTTGTGGAGGGTGAGGACAATAGTCTACTGGACGTTATTCCTAATGACGACTCGCCGAGCGCTGACAAGGGACTGGTGAACGAATCTCTCAGCACCGAGATTGACAGAGCGCTTCAGGTTCTCGGACCGAGAGAAAGAGAGATTATCAAATCTTTCTTCGGAATCGGAAGTCAGGAGATGACCCTTGAGGAAATCGGTGAAAGGCTTGACCTTACAAGGGAAAGAGTCCGTCAGATCAAGGAAAAAGCCATCAGAAAGTTGAAGAAGGACAGCGTCAGCAAATTGCTGAAGCCGTATTTGGGATAGAAGTAAAACACAGTTAGGTTTATGACTCCGGAAAATTTCATAGCATCCAAAGCCGTTCAGGCTCTAAAAAGTTTATATAACGCTGACGTTGAGCCGTCTACCTTACAGGTTCAAGTCACAAGAAAAGAATTCGAGGGGGACTACACTCTTGTAGTGTTCCCTCTTTTGCGTATCTCGCACAGTACCCCCGACAACACAGCGAAAGCCATCGGTGATTACCTTAAGGCGGAAGTGCCGGAGATTGAAGAGTTCAATGTCGTGAAAGGCTTTCTGAACCTCTCGTTTTCCAATCTTTATTGGAATGAACTTTTCGGAGAGGTCAGCGGTGACCCCGATTTCGGCCGGCTGCCTTCGACAGGCAAGAACATAATGGTGGAGTTTTCTTCACCGAACACCAACAAACCTTTGCATTTGGGACACATCAGAAACAACCTTCTGGGCGATTCCGTTTCCAAACTGCTCAGGGCATGCGGCAACAATGTCATCACCGCGACACTTGTCAACGACAGGGGAGTGCACATCTGCAAATCCATGCTCGCTTGGGAAATGGTCGGCAACGGAGAGACACCTGAATCTTCCGGCAAGAAGGGCGACCATCTGGTAGGGGACTACTATGTTGCTTTCAACGCCATCTATAAGAAAGAGGTAGACGAACTCATTGCCAAAGGGATGCCGAAAGAGGAAGCCGAAAAAGAGGCTCCTTCCCTGAAGAAGGCCCATCTTATGCTTGTGGAATGGGAAAAAGGAGACAAGGCGGTTAGAGATCTGTGGGCAAAGATGAACGGCTGGGTGCTGAGTGGCTTCGACGAGACTTACAAGGCTCTGGGAATCTCATTCGACAAGGTCTATTTTGAGTCGCAGACCTATATCCTCGGCAAGGAGCTGGTGCAGAAAGGATTGGATTCAGGTGCTTTCGTAAAGGATCCGGACGGCTCCGTGTGGTGCGACCTCACGGCCGACGGGCTTGACAGAAAACTGCTTCTCAGAGGGGACGGCACTTCAGTGTACATCACGCAGGATCTCGGCACGGCAGAGAAGCGTTTCTCCGAGTACAAACTTGACGAGCACGTCTATGTGGTCGGAGATGAGCAGAATTATCATTTTCAGGTTCTGAAACTGATTCTCAAGAAGCTCGGTTTCGCTTGGGCGGACCATATTTATCACCTTTCTTACGGAATGGTCGAATTGCCGAACGGCAAGATGAAATCGAGAGAGGGAACGGTTGTTGATGCCGACGACCTCATCGAGCAGATGTATCAGACTGCCAAGGAGACATCCGTCGAAAGCGGAAAACTTACCGATCTGGAAGACAGCGAGAAGGAAAAACTGTATCACGAGATTGGTCTCGGCGCGTTGAAATACTTCATTGTCAAGGTGGACCCCAAGAAGACAATGCTCTTCAATCCTAAGGAGTCGATTGACTTCAACGGCAACACGGGACCTTTCATACAGTACACTCACGCCAGAATCAAGTCCATACTCAGAAAAGCAGACGCCCAGGGGATTAATTACTCCGCGGCCACTATGAAAAAGGACTTGTCGCTGACTCCCAAGGAGATACGTATAATCAAGATTCTTAACACCTTCCCCGCGAAAGTTGGAGAGGCAGGCGCTGCGCTTTCTCCCGCGATCATAGCCAATTTTGCCTACGAACTTGCAAAGGAATTCAACCAGTACTATCACGAGACGCAGATTCTCAAAGAGCCGGATGCCGATTTGCTTGCCGGCCGTCTCGTGCTGATTTCCGTCGTCGCACAGGTCCTTGAAAAGGCAATGGGCATACTCGGAATAGAACTTCCTGACAGAATGTAAATGGAAGGGTACACCGGTAGTGATTATATGTTCCCGACTTCCAAAAAAGAAGTTGAGGCGTTGGGATGGGACTATGTTGACGTTATTCTCATAACCGGTGACGCGTTCATCGATCACCCTTCTTTCGGAACCGCCTGCATCGCCAGGTGGCTTCAGAAGTACGGCTACAGAGTCGCTGTCGTGCCTCAGCCAAATTGGAGAGACGATCTCAGGGATTTCAAGAAACTCGGGGCGCCGAGACTGTACTTCGGTGTCAATTCCGGAGCAATGGATTCGATGGTCAATCACTACACTGCCTCCAAAAGACTTCGTCACGATGATGCGTACACTCCCGAGGCGAAATTCGGGCAGAGACCGGATTACGCCGTCACGGTCTACACAAAGATCCTGAAAAAGCTATTTCCTGAAGTGCCGGTGGTAATCGGGGGGATAGAAGCCTCGTTGCGAAGAGTCACTCATTACGACTATTGGCAGGACAAACTTCTGCCGTCCATTCTAATCACAAGCGGAGCCGATTACCTCTGTTACGGAATGGGTGAGAAACCGATGCTCGAACTGACCAAGGCCATAGAGGCTGAAAGGAATCCGCGCGACATTCAAAAGATTCCTCAGATCGCATTCTTCCTATCAGGTCGATGGAAACAGAAGGATGCTCTGGTGCTGCATTCCATTGATGATTGCGAGAAAGACAAAAAAGCTTTCGCTGAGAATTTCCATCTGATCGAGACGCACGCCAATATGCTTAATCCAGCAGTCATAATTGAACCGTATTCAGACGGTTACGTGCAGATCAACCCGCCTTATCCCCCGTCAACTCAGGAAGAGATGGACTCGTTCTGGGACCTGCCGTTCACGAAGTTGCCGCATCCTCGTTACAAAGGGAAGAGAATCCCGGCGTACGATATGATAAAGTACTCCATAACCACTCACAGAGGTTGTTTCGGAGGCTGTAATTTCTGCACAATCGCGGCACACCAGGGCAAATTCATACAGTCCCGCAGCGAGAAATCGATACTGAAAGAAGTAAACGGACTCAAAAATATCCCCGGATTCGCCGGCAACATATCCGATGTGGGTGCGCCAACTGCCAATATGTACGGGATGCACGGCAAGGATGAGACTATTTGCGCGGTCTGCCGCAGAAAATCCTGTCTTTTCCCCGCCCCTTGCAAAAACTTGAACCGTTCGCACGAACGCCTTACCAAACTATATCA
>JBAYFJ010000160.1:0-4431 GCA_041667245.1 Bacteroidales bacterium
ACCATATCCGTGTCCACAATGGTGGCGCTCGAGCCTCCTATGCTGACTTTCTCCTTGCCGATAAGGTAGCCGTATTTGTTGATAAACAAAACCCAGCATTCCTCGTGGGTGAGGCCCCTCATAAGCGGCTGCATAATTTTGTAAGTCTCGGAGGAAGTCAGCAAAGACACTCTCTTGATAGAGGATTTCTCAATGAACACCCGCCGTCCCAGTTCGAGAGCGGCCTTTATCCTGGCGGCTTTCGCCTGGCCGATTCCTTTTACTCGCTGAATCTTCTCGAAAGACATTGAGTAAAGAGAAGACAGATTCCCGTTGGTTTTTTTTATCAGCTCTCTCGCGAGATCCACTGCGTTAAGACCTCCTAAGCCGTTGCCCATCACAATAGCCATAAGTTCAGCGCTGCTCAGGCAGTCCGGTCCCTTCTCAATCAGTTTTTCCCTCGGCCTGTCGTCCGGATTCAAATCTGTTATTTTCATATTGCTTTTTGTTTAAAACGCTCGCAACATAGCACTATAAAACGGAAAAAAGCCCCCGAAAACGTAAATTTCCGAAGGCTTTTCTATTTTTTTAAGAAATTTCTGTTTTTTATGCGAGACCTTTCGCCCGAAGAATCAGCTCCCCGAGCTCCTTAATGTCCCTCACGATCACTTCAGGAGGGTAAAATTCCGGATGAGGATTGGTCTTCACTTCTTCCGCCACTCCGAGAGCGGTCTGAAGAGTGGTTTCGCCCGAAAGCACAAGCACGCCCACTGCCTTGGCGTTGTGGGCCATTGCGGTGTCCGTGTAGATTCTGTCCCCGACCATTGCAATCTCATCGGATCTCAAGCCTCTTTTTTTCATAATCCCGTAAAGCATTGTCGGATCAGGTTTACCCAGAACTATGTCAGGGTAGCGTCCCGTCGCCCATCCGATGCATTTCTGCAATGAACCGCAGTCGACCAGCACCGTCTTCTGGTCCGTAGGGCAGACCTTGTCGGGATTAGTGGCGATGTAGGGAATCCCTTGGGACGCCCACCATGCGGCGCGGCAGAGTTTGGGATAGGTCAGAGTCATATCGAAAGCCACAACCAACACGTCAGGCACGTCGTCAGGGCTGTCGGCGCAAGCCTCGAAACCGGCTTTCTCGAATTGGGAAACCATACTCGGAGTCCCAAGCATAAACAGCCTTTTTGCTTCCGGATAATGCTCCCGGATGTAGTCGATTGCCTCAAGAGAAGTGGTGTACATGTTGTCTTCATCAGCCACAATGTCCATTTTGGCAAGTTTTCCGATGTAGTCGCTAACGGATTTGGTGGGGTTGTTGGTTAGAAAAGAATAACTTATACCGTTGTCTTTCATCGATTTTAGGAATTCCAGAGTGAACGGGAATATGTTGTTTTCCATATAGATGGTTCCGTCCATATCAAGGGCTATGTGCCTGATTGGAGAGAGTTTCGCCTTCAAATCAGCGGTGAGGACCTTATTGTAGTTGTCAGTCATTGTCTGAAAATGTCTTAGAATTTGATGGAATGAGTAAGTTTGCCGTCAGGGTTGACGATGTTGAGAGAGATTGACTTGCCGTCCACGTCCACGGTCATCAACTGTCTGTTAGGGTTGCACACTATCGGAAATTTCGCATCCGTCGTGCCAACCTTATCGTAACGATAAGCGTGAATGTGAGCACATAGCATCAGATCGATGCCTCCTTCGTTAAGCGTCGGAACAAGATACTTGTCCACCATTACGTTCCCGTGCCATCCCTTCGGCTCGGGAGGCATGTGGCAGAAAGCGATTCTCGTCTCCGCTTTTTTGAAGTCCTCACTCGCTATCACGGTCTTCAGCCATTCGCTTTCTTCCTTGACATACTGCTCGGTGATCATTACTCCCAAATTCCGGATGTCGCTGTCGCACTTGTCCTCTCCGCCGTCCAGAACGAGAAAGAAATACTTCCCGTAACTAAATGTGTAATAAGTCTTTCCGGTCGGAGTCGCAAAATAGTCCTTGAACTTCAGGGCATCGTTGCCTCTGTACTCGTGATTGCCTCTTACCATATAAAAAGGTGTGGAGCAGGCGAAAAGGGAAGCTGCCGAATTGAGGTAATTCGCAACCAGATCCTTTTCATTGTCGATAGTGCTCGTCATATCCCCGTTGAACACCACGAAATCGTATTTGTCCTTGGAATCCTTGAATAGTCTTCTGAAAACGGAATCATTTTCGTGGACATCATTGACCACTGCTATCTTCAGCTTGTCGTAACTCTGAGCGAGTGTCCTGACATAAGTCGGGTATTTGGCCACATCGAGACCGTATCCCGCCGTGTAGATGATTCCCTTGCGGTTATTTTCCTGGATTACGCCTTCCATCATAACCCTGTAGCGGTACTTCGTGTCCGGCTTTAGGCCGCTGACGGTGACTCTGTGCAGTTTGGTGACAGGCCTTCTGCCCAGACCGGACAAATCGTAGTATTTTTGCCTTTCCACATTTTGGAAGTCAGTCCCGTCGTCAGGGGCGACCTCGACCCAAGAAACGGCGTCCATATTGGTCGTCCATACGACCGTGAAGCCGGTTCCGGTCACATTCTGAACGTACGGCATGCAGGCCTCTTTGACTTGCTGCGACAAATCCTGCGCAAAAATCAGAGTGCTTAAGGCCAAAGAAAGAATAACACAAATAATCTTTTTCATTTGTTTTCGTTTCGTGTGTTTTTGATTTTACAAAAATAGGCAATATTCTTGAATTTATCTTTTAATAATAATTATATTTGCGTATTATTTCAAATCACATCAATTGGGACACAAATCGAAACTAAGATAATTATGGATCAAGCTACAAAGAAAAAGTACGTTTACTGGGAATGGAGGACGATTATCGTTCTGATGATAGGCTATGCCTTTTATTATTTTGTCCGCAAGAACTTTTCAATCGCGATGCCGGCAATGGAGGAGACTCTGGGCATCTCCAAGACACAACTTGGTATATTCTTGACACTCAACGGAATAATCTACGGAATCTCAAGATTCGTGAACGGAATTCTTGCGGACCGGTTCAGTAGGAAAAAGCTGATGACCGCCGGTCTGGTACTCTCCGCGCTTGTGAATTTTGCGATATGCTTCAGCCCGAGCGTGAACGGGTTTATCAATGTGCTTGACACCGAAGGAAAAGCAACGATTACTCTTGTATATATAATAGGATCGCTGTGGCTGATCAACGGCTATCTTCAGGGAATGGGCGTTCCGCCGTGCCAAAGCCTTCTTGCGCATTGGATCAAACCTTCCGAACTTGCCACGAAGCAGTCCATCTGGAACGCATCCCACTCCATCGGGGCCGGCCTGGTAGCCTTTCTTTGCGGATTTCTTCTCAAGCATCTGGGCTATTCTGCCTGGCAACTTTGTTTCGCCATCCCGGGTGCGATCGCACTCGTCGGCTCTCTGGTGATCTATTTCGGAGTAAAGGACAGCCCTTCATCCGTGGGACTGCCTGAAATCGAGGAGATTGAGAGGGAGGAGAAGGGCGAGACCCCTGTGACTACAGTCAAAGAAGAATCCGACAAGGTCAAAGGCGAGGCCTTCAAGAAATTCGTCAGCAAACTCGTGTTCAGAAACCCTTACATCTGGATTCTGGCCATTTCCAACTTCTGCATCTACGTCATCCGTTTCACGCTTCTTGACTGGGGTACGTCATTTCTGACTCAATTCAAGGGGATGGGAATCGGCCTTGCGGGCTCGGTTGTCGGCATTTCCGAAATGGTCGGAGGCATCCTCGGAATGCTTGTGGCAGGATGGCTGACAGACAAACTTCTCAAGAGCAAGGCTCACAGAACCTGTCTGATTTGTACTATCGCGGCAACTCTCTGCTTCTTCGCAGTCTGGAAGATTCCTTCAGGACACGGAGCGTTGACCATTTTCTTTTTCGTACTGACAAGTTTCTTCATTTACGGTCCTCAGGCTCTGCTCGGAACCTGCGCTTCTCAGCAGGCGACAAAGAGAGCAGCGGCGACCGCTAACGGTATTCTCGGGATATTCGGATATGCCAGCACAGCTGTCTCCGGTATAGTTTTCGGAGCTTTAGCCAGCTCGGCTATGGGGTGGGACGCGGTGTTTATGGTAGCGTGCTGCTTCGGCGTGCTCGGCTCTCTTGTCATCGCAATTATGTGGAAAGCCCCGGCTGACGGTTACGCAAAGGCCGACAAAATTATGGCTGAAATAGAAACTGAACAATAATTATGAACACAAAATCCGAAAAATGGCTGCTGGCAATCTCTCTTCCGGCATTGACATTTGCCGGGGGCGTTCCCGCTTTTGCGGGGAATTCTAAGAAAGCGCCGAGACCTAACATAGTCTACATTATGATGGACGATGCAGGTTACGGAGACTTCGGATGTTACGGTCAGACGAAGATTGAGACGCCGAACATCGACGCTCTTGCCTCGGCAGGACTTCGTTTCACTCAGAT
>JBAYFJ010000161.1:0-4421 GCA_041667245.1 Bacteroidales bacterium
AACTCTATGATTTCGGGAATATACCCGAGCGCAAGTCCGGTGACGGTGTCGGCGCAACCGTAGTAGATGGCGATTCTGCCTGTCTCCGGATCGTGCAGTGCCGCGCAAGGGAAAGTGACGTTAGGCACGTCTCCGATGCACTCGTAGATCTTCTGAGGAGTGATCAGGTACTGACCGCTTCTGGCGAGACCTTTCCACGGCCGGTCCAAATCCAGAAGAGCCGAGCCGAATGCGTACACATAGCCGTTGCAGGAATGCAGCACACCGTGGTAGAACAGAAGCCAGCCTTCAGAAGTCTCGATAGGGACCGGGCCCGCGCCGATCTTCATACATTGCCATGCGCTCACCTCAAAGGCCGCGGGTGACATAACGTGACGATGCCTGCCCCAGAATTCCATATCCGGAGACTCTGAATAAAAAATGTCCCCGAATGCCGTGTGACCAGTGTCGCTCGGACGGGAGAGCATTGCGTATTTGCCGTTTATCTTGCGCGGGAAAAGCACTCCGTTGCGGTTGTAAGGCAGAAGCGTGTTCTCCATCTGGTGGAATGTTGTGAAATCCTCGGTCCACGCAAGCCCGATGGTGGGGCCGAAATAGCCGTTGCACCAAGTCACAAAATACCTGTCTCCGATTTTCGCCACGCGCGGATCGTACCCGTAGACCCAATTGCCGATTTCCGGATCTTCACAGTTAAATTTAATGGTTTCGGGATTGATGTCCCATTTTAGGCCGTCTTTGGAAAAACCGGCGTGGAGGGTCATCCTGCGGTTCTTGTCATCGCAGCGGAACACCCCGGCATAGCCGTCTTTGAAGGTGACTACCGCGGAATTGAAAATGCTGTTGGAGTCCGGCAGAGCGTCCCTGGGAATCACCGGATTGGCGGAATATCTCCAAAGAACGTCTTTACTGCCTGAGGGGCGGTTCTCCCAAGGAATATTTGGAAGAGGGCTGCCTGAAATGATCAATTTGTTCATATTTTTTGTTTTTGTTTGTCTTCAAATCTGAAAGGAATGGTCTTCGCCATAATGAACACCGGAATAACAGCGACCAACACTATGGTGAAGAAAATCTTGTAGCCGAAAGCATCGCTGATGAATCCTGACACTGCTCCCGTCATCATCACCGAGAGGTTCATAATGCCGGAGGCAAATGCGTAATGTGCCATTTGGTGCTCTCCGGGGGCGATCTGCTGCATCATAAAAAGGGTGAGGCCCACGAACCCGAATCCGTAGCCGAAGTACTCGAACACAATCCCGCCTCCAATCAGCCAAAGCGATTCCGGCTGTGTCCATGCGAGAATAGTGTAGACAATGAACGGCAGATTGAATATGCAGACCAGCGAGAAGAGAGCTTTCTTCAGGCCAAGATGCGCTACGTAGTAGCCTGCAAGAAGAGAGCCCAGCACGAAAGCGGCCGCTCCGAATGTGCCGTAGAGCAGTCCTATCTGTTGCTCCGAGAGTCCCAGTCCTCCCGCGGACACGTCGGATTTGAGGAACAGAGGTACGATCTTCATCACGAATCCTTCTCCTAGTCTGTACAGAATCACGAAGAGTATGTACCAGCCGATGTATTTAATTTTGAAGAATGATTTCAGGACGTCCATCAGTTCATGCCCTGCGGAACCGTTGATTTTATGCTGTTGCGCGCTTGCCGGCAGGCTGAAACTGTGGTAGATTGAAAGGGAAACCAATGTCAGCGCTATCACAATCATAACGGTACTCCAAGCCGGAATCACCGCATCCGGCCCGATGGCTCCCGCTGCTCTGTTGTGGTCGATTATGACGCCGGCTATGTACACCAGCAATCCTGTCGCCACGAGTTTGGCCAGATTGTAGAAGGCTCCCTGCCATCCTATGTATTTGGACTGGTCCTCGGTTGTGAGCTCGGCCATATACAGCCCGTCGAGCGCTACATCGTGAGTGGCCCCGCTAAGCGCTATTACGGCCATTATCGCGATGCAGACTGCGAAAAAGGAGGGGAGGTGAAGGGCGAGGGCGAGCAGGCCGAATCCGATTCCCGAGATCAGCTGCGTGGCCACCACTATTATCTTCTTGGTTTTGAACAATTCCAGAAAAGGACTCCATAGGAATTTGATTGTCCACGGGAACATCACTATGGATGTCCACAGAGCGATCTGACTGTCCGAGATCTCCATTCCTTTGAACATAAGGACGCAGACCATATTCAGTACTACGAACGGGATGCCCATTGCGAAGTAGGCGCTTGGCACCCATCTGAGGGGCGATATTCTTTTTTCTGTCTGTGAAAGCATTTAGTAAAAATGGTTATTGGTATTGTATTTTTTGCAAAAATAGGTACTTTAATTTGATAATTCTCAACTTTTTCGGGACATTTTTCGACTAATATGAAAATTCAAAATATTTCACTTTTCCGGGGGTCCACCCCAATGGCTGAGGTGTCTTTAATATGTCAAGCCTTAAAAAGGATTTATAAAAGAGCTTGCGAAACCCGTAATTATTAATGGAAACTTACATCTTACTTAAATATCTTAAGCGCGCGACTTCCCCCAAAGAGGAAGCCGAAGTGAGAAAATGGCTAGCCGAGGATCCGGACGGAAGCCATCTTGAAGAATACAAGGCGCTGCACGACATATATAATGGTATGGTCCTTTATCAGGACGACAAAGCCGTGGCGGCGGCACGTGAGCGCAAGAAATCAATAGTGAGAGTGGCTCTGGCGGCAGTGTCCGCGGCGGCAGTTTTCGCAGGTCTGCTGATAGGGGTCGGCAGGTCAGTCAGAAACAGCACAATCGACACTCTTTCCGCTCAGATGGAAACTGTCAGCGTGCCCGCAGGGAAAAATCTACAAGTCACGCTTCCTGACGGAACCAAAGTTTGGCTCAACGCAGGCACCACGATATGCTATCCGCGCGTCACCCCGAGAAAAAACCGCTATGTGAAAGTTGAGAACGGTGAGGCTCTGTTTGATGTTACGAAAGATGAGAACAAGCCATTCGTGGTTGAGACTTTCGCTTCCAGAATCACGGTTTTGGGAACGAGATTCAACGTTATTGCCGATGAGCAGAGAAATGAATTCTCAGTGGTTCTGCTAAGAGGCAGCATAAAAGCGGAGAACACTATTCTTCCTGGTGAGGAAGTCCTGATGAAGCCGAATCAGAGGCTTAGTCTTAAAGACAATCACTTCGCAATGAATGCGGTTGAGAACGAGTCGGCCGTAGACTGCTGGACCGAAGGTCTGATAGACGTTACGGACGTCGCTTTCAATGAATTGATGAGAAAATTCGAGAAAGCGTTCAACATAAGGATAGTGATTGACAGAGAAGAGCTTCCTGTCATCTCCTACACAAGAGGAAAGGTTAGAGTGTCGGACGGAATCGACCATGCGATGGAAGTCCTCGAACTGGCTTCAGACTTCTCCTACACTCGAAATTACGAGACTAACACACTCGTAATCAAGTAATTTGAAGGTGTTTTCCTAATTGCCGGTCACAGACGGACGCGGCAAGAGGAATAATAACTTTATATAGTAACTATTAACCAATTATTAAAAAATGATTAAAGGTCTTTTAAGCAAAGTCTGGAAATTAGTCATTTCAGTCGTACTTACGTTATCTTGTCTGGCATTGACCGGACAGGAGGCTGAAGCACAGCAGACTCAAAAAGGCATTTCCCTAAAAATGGAAAATGCCAGACTGGAGACTGTACTCGATGCGATTGAAAGTCAGACCAGGTATCTGTTCCTTAATGATCAAGTCGATCTTGACAGGATTCTGAGCGTGAATGTGGTAAATCAACAGATTGGACCCGCTCTTGACCAGGTGTTCAAGGGAACTCAGACTATCTACAAAATTAACGGAACCAACATTTACATTTCAAACAAACCTCAAACCCCCGCTCAGGCTGTCTCAAACACGATTTCAGGAACTGTTCTTGACGCAAAAGGGCAACCGGTGATAGGCGCTGCGGTGCTCGTCAAAGGCACCTCTGTCGGAGCAAGCACGGATCTTGACGGAAAATTCTCTTTTGGACTTCCTCAAGACACAAAAGCAGAAGTGCTTCAGTTCTCAAGCCTCGGTTACGAGACCATAGAGATGTCAATCGGCAATAGAAGAGTCTTCAACGTCACTCTCGCAGAGTCCACCAACCTTCTCGAAGGAACAGTGGTCACGGCATTGGGCATCAGACGTTCGGAGAAAGCGCTTTCCTACAATGTGCAGGAAGTGAAATCCGATCAGCTGCTGACCAACAAGGACGCAAACTTCGTCAACTCGCTCAACGGCAAGGTTGCCGGTCTGGTCGTGAACGCTTCCTCTTCAGGAGTCGGCGGCGCGTCCAAAGTAGTGATGAGAGGTCAGAAATCCATCTCCAAGTCTTCCAACGCATTGTACGTCATTGACGGTGTGCCTATGTACACATCCGCTCGCGAGGCAAGCACTGAAT
>JBAYFJ010000162.1:0-4408 GCA_041667245.1 Bacteroidales bacterium
GGTGCATTCAAGAGAAAAGAGGATATGCACAAAATGGCCGAGGCTAACAAGGCCTTTGCTCACTTCCGTTTTTAATTCGAATGACGAATGGCAAAAAGAGATCTTAGATTCACAAGAAACATCGGCATCATCGCACATATCGATGCCGGTAAGACAACGACATCGGAGCGTATCCTTTACTACACCGGCAAGATCCACAAGATCGGCGAGGTGCATGATGGAGGTGCTACGATGGACTGGATGGCTCAGGAGCAGGAAAGAGGTATCACTATCACTTCCGCTGCGACCACTGCCTTCTGGCATTATGACGGCAATGTCTATCAGCTGAACCTGATTGACACCCCGGGCCACGTTGACTTCACTGTTGAGGTCGAACGTTCACTTAGAGTATTGGATGGAACTGTCGCTACGTTTGATGCGGTAGGCCGTGTTCAGCCTCAGTCTGAGACGGTTTGGCGTCAGGCGGACAAATTCGGCGTTCCTAAAATCGCTTATGTCAACAAAATGGACCGTGTCGGCGCTGATTTCCTCGCTTGTGTCGAGGACATCAAAAACAAACTCGGCACCAAACCCGTTCCTATCTGCCTGCCAATCGGCTCGGAGGAGAAGTTCGAGGGTATCGTCGATTTGATTGACCGCAAGGCAATTGTCTATGATGCTGACAACACTGAAGTTATTAATTATCACGAGATTCCTATCCCTGAGAATATGAAAGGGGATGTGGAACTTTGGAGAGACAAATTGGTTGAGGCTGCCGCAGAGTGCGACGACTCTCTGATGGAAAAATACTTCGAAGCTCCTGAATCTCTCACTAAAGACGAGATTATCGGTGCGTTGAGGAAAGGCACAATCGCAATGCAGATTGTTCCTGCCACTTGCGGCTCTTCTTACAAAGACAAAGGCGTGCAGTTCCTTCTTGACGCGATTGCCCGATACTTGCCTTCGCCTATCGACATCGGCGCTGTTAAAGGAACTAATCCTTCGACAGGCGTTGAAGAGGATTTGCAGCCGGACGCATCGGCTCCTTTCTGTGGCCTTGTGTTCAAAATTGCGACAGATCCTTTCGTAGGCCGTTTGGCGTATGTAAGAGCATATTCGGGAACTCTCAATGCCGGCACTTATGTGCTTAACACACGTTCCGGAAAGAAGGAGAGAGTAGCTCGTCTGTACCAGATGCACTCCAATCATCAGAATCCTATCGAGTCTGTTTCTGCCGGAGACATCTGCGCTGCGGTCGGTTTTAAGGAACTTCGTACCGGAGATACCATTTGCGATGAGAATTTCCCTATCGCTCTTGAGTCGATGGTGTTCCCTGATCCTGTCATCGGTCTTGCTATTGAGCCTAAAACTCAGGGTGATGTCGAGAAATTGGGTATAGCTCTCGGAAAACTTTCCGAAGAGGATCCAACTTTCACTGTCAAATCCGATCACGAGACCGGTCAGACTGTCATCAGCGGTATGGGTGAGCTTCACCTTGACATCATCGTGGACCGTCTCCGTCGTGAGTTCGGTGTGGAGATTAATCAGGGCGCTCCTCAGGTCAACTACAAAGAGGCTATCACCGGCACGATCCAGCATCGTGAGCTGTTCAAGAAGCAGACCGGCGGTCGTGGTAAGTTTGCCGACATCGTGGTTGAGATCGGCCCTGCCGATGAGGGTGTTACAGGATTGCAGTTTGTCAATTCCGTCAAGGGAGGTAATGTTCCTAAGGAATATGTTCCTTGCGTCCAGAAAGGCTTCCAGGCCGCAATGGCTAACGGAGTTCTCGCAGGCTACGAGGTTCAGTCCTTGAAGGTCACTCTGCTCGACGGGTCTTTCCATCCGGTGGACTCCGATCAGCTTTCCTTCGAGATCTGCGCGCGGATGGCATTCCGTCACGCTTGTCCTAAAGCTCATCCTGTTCTTCTTGAGCCTATTATGTCTTTGGAAGTTGTTACTCCTGAGGATTATATGGGTGACATCGTCGGCGACCTCAATCGTCGTAGAGGGCAGATTGTCGCTATGGATTCCACGTCAACCGGTGCGAGAGTCATCAAAGCATTTGTTCCGCTTTCCGAGCAGTTCGGTTATGTGACTGTGCTTAGAACTCTTTCTTCCGGCCGTGCCACAAGTACAATGGCTTTCGATCATTATGCTGAGGTTTCCAATTCTCTCGCTAAGGAGATTATCGAGAAGAGTGGTTACAAGTCAACTGATGAGGATGAATAATTAATTGATAATAAACGTATAAGATATGAGTCAAAAAATTAGAATTAAACTCAAATCATTCGATCACATGCTCGTTGACAAGTCGGCGGCTAAGATCGTTGATACGGTGAAAGCGACTGGCGCAAGAATCAACGGACCTATTCCGCTTCCTGCCAACAAGAAGATTTTCACGGTGAACCGCTCAACTTTCGTTAACAAGAAATCTCGTGAGCAGTTCGAGCTCGACTCTTATTGCAGGCTTATCGACATCGATGAGTCCAATGCAAAGACAGTTGACGCGCTTATGAAGCTTGAGCTTCCAAGCGGTGTCGAGGTCGAGATCAAAGTCTGACGAAGACCGGTCCCATAGCTCAGTTGGTTAGTAGCATCTGACTCATAATCAGAGGGTCACAGGTTCAAGCCCTGTTGGGACCACTTTTTGAGTTGTCAAAAACTCTTAAAAACACTTCACAAACCCTTCCAAATCACTTTTGGAGGGGTTTTTCTTTTTCTCCAAAAGCATATACTGTGGACAAGAGGGGGAAATCGGAGAAAAATCACTACTTTAGTCATTTGTTAACGCATCAAGAAATGAAAAATGAACAAATACTGATCCGCATCACCGGACAAGACAGACCGGGGCTCACCGCTTCCGTGATGAAAATCCTTTCCACGCACAATGCGACGATCTTCGACATCGGCCAGGCGGACATCCACTCCACGCTTTCTCTCGGCATTCTGATTCGCACGGATTCTCAGGAATCCGGTCAGGTGATGAAGGAGTTGCTGTTCAAAGCGGACGAACTCAATGTCAACATAGGGTTCACGCCGATTGATGACGATGAATATGAGGACTGGGTGAACCAGCAAGGTAAGAACAGATATATCCTCACGATAATAGGCCGTTCTCTTTCCGCGGCTCAGATTGCTGCAGCCACTAAGATTGTGGCGGAGCAAGGGCTCAACATCGACTCGATCATCCGCCTGACGGGACGCATCAGCATTGTGAATCCGGAACGCAATGTGAGAGCGTGTATTGAGATATCGCTGCGAGGCACGCCGAAGGATAGCGAGCGGATGCAGTCTGACCTTATGGAGATTTCTCAAAAGATGGGAATGGATTTTTCTTTCCAGAAGGATGATATGTACCGACGGATGAGGCGGCTGATTTGCTTTGATATGGATTCGACACTTGTTCAGACAGAGTGCATTGACGAACTGGCCAAAAGGGCGGGAGTCGGAGACAGGGTCAAGGCTATCACGGCGAGCGCTATGAGGGGGGAAATTGATTTCAAGGAGAGTTTTACGGAGCGTGTCAAACTGCTCAAGGGGCTTGATGTCAGCATTATGAGAGACATAGCGGAGCATCTTCCGATGACGGAAGGCGTGGGCAGGCTGATGTCGGTGCTGAAAAGATGCGGTTACAAGATTGCCATCCTTAGCGGGGGATTTACCTATTTTTGTGAGTATCTGCAACATAAGTACGGGATTGACTATGTCTATGCGAATGAGCTTGAGATCGGAGAGGACGGAAAGCTCACCGGGGGATATGTCGGCGAAATCGTGGACGGGAAGCGCAAGGCGGAATTGCTCAGGCTCATCGCCCAGGTGGAGAAGGTGAATCTGGCTCAGACCATTGCGGTGGGAGACGGTGCCAACGACCTGCCGATGATCAGCGAGGCCGGCTTGGGTATAGCCTTTCACGCAAAGCCCAAAGTCAAGGCCAATGCACAGCAGGCCCTCAGCACGATGGGCCTCGACGGCGTGCTCTACTTTCTCGGCTTCAAAGACAGCTACCTCGGCGACCAGGGGATGCTGTAACGCCGCTCCAGGCATTCCTTAAGCCGCCACGGCGCCTGCCAATGCCATTCCTTCGCCGGCGCCGTGGGACGCTAAACATTGATAGTAAATATGTTACGTAATGATCGGGTATCAAATTTGGCCCCCGATCATTCGGTAATTAATTGATACACATCGAGTTGTGCCCCACGCTCCTGCACTGGGAGCGGAGTGGCTGGGTTGATCTTGTGAATGTGATTCTTTGAAGTTCCGATTCATTTCAGGCTTCAGTATTGATTAGTGATCTTGTCCAAGCCTGATTCCAGTCCCGGTCCATCGAAAAAATTTTGCTATTTGTTTGACGGAAGCCCCTGTTTCTCTAATTAGAATTATTTTCAAACATTGTTTTTCTTCTTCAGTCAACTGAAATATAAATTTCACA
>JBAYFJ010000163.1:0-4385 GCA_041667245.1 Bacteroidales bacterium
ACTTTTGGTATGAATCTGAAACTCCACACGGACAGAATCATCAAAATGACCACTAATGAGACTGCTATGTATCTATGTCTGATTACGAATTTCAAAGAACCTCTGAATATGTTGTACACTTTGCCGGTGAACAATTCTTTTTTCAATTCTTCCGGCCTTGGGCGTCGTACGAATTTTTGGATGAAAAATGGAGTCTGGGTGAATGCGAACACCCAGCTGAACATTAAAGACACTCCTATCACTATGACAAGAGATGAGAGCAACTCGCCTGTTATGTGCGGTGAATAATAAATTGGCATAAAGGTGAGGATGGCTATTACCGTGGCGGCAAGAAGCGGTATCGCGGTCGAAGAGCATGCGCTGAGAATGGCTGTTCTTTTTCGCATCCCGCGCTGCATATTCACGAGCGCCGAGTCAGACACGACTATGGCATTGTCTACCAGCATACCCATAGCAATTATTATAGCAGCCAGTGACATCCTTTGGAGCGCTATGCCGTTGGCGAACATGACAATCAAAGTGGCGAGAATAGAGAATATCAAGCCGCTGCCGACTAACAAGCCGTTCTTGAAGCCGATGAAGAACAACAGAATCGCAACTACGGTCGCTACTGATATCAACAGGTTGACAATGAATCCGTTATTGGCTGTCGCGGATTCGTGTCCCTGATCGTAGATGGAGACCAGCTCGTAGCCCTCCGGCATTGTCTCATTGAACTCTTTTATGCGTTTTTCCACGGCTGATGCCATTTCAACGACATTTCCTGTAGGAATAGTTGATATGGCTATCCCTATTGACTGCCGCCCGTCAATCTTCATTAAACTGCTTGAGGGATGAATGTAGCTCTCTTCAATGTCAGCGATGTCGGAAAGACGGAAATGCTCACCTGTCTTTGAGATTATCGTTAAATTACGGATGTCGTCCAGTGAATAGAAATTGCCGGTTGACTCAATCCTTATTCTGTTAATACCGGTTTCGATTGCTCCTGCGTCCACGACGCGGTTCTGGCCGTCAAAAGACCGCCTGATGTCTTCAGTCGTGAGGCCGCTTTGTGACATAAGCGAAGGCCGTAATCTCACGTCGATTGTAGGAGTCTGTACCCCGTAGATTTCGACTTTTGCAACGTCTTTTACTGTTTGTAGGTCGTTCTTTATCAGTTTTGCCTCTTCGTTAAGTTCCCGATACGTATGTCCTTCTCCGGTTAGGCCGTAAAAGACACCGAGTACGTCCCCGAAGTCATCGTTAACGACAGAAGTTCCTGCTCCCTCAGGTAGTTTTGATTGGACATCAGAGACTTTGCGTCTGAGTTTGTCCCACAGTTGTTGCATTTCGTCCGCGCGTATTTCCTTTTTGACGAAAACAGTAATCTTGGACAGACCGACTCGATTCTCAGTTTTCAAGTAATACACTTCTCCCAACGACTGGATGGCTTCTTCGAGTACGTCTGTGACCTGTGACCTGACTTCGGAAGGGGAAGCGCCCGGGTATTGCGTGATTACCAACGCTTGTTTGATAGTGAAAGGGGCATCTTCAAGTTTGCCCATCTTGAAATAAGAGAAGACTCCTCCAGCGCAGACAAGCGACAACAGCAGTATAGTAAGTGAGGAATTCTTTAAGAAGTATTTAACTAATTTCATACTAAGCGGCAGTCTATCATAAGGTTGTGACAG
Organism: Bacteroidales bacterium; assembly: GCA_041667245.1. Classification (GTDB taxonomy): domain Bacteria; phylum Bacteroidota; class Bacteroidia; order Bacteroidales; family UBA932; genus Cryptobacteroides. The sequence goes on from JBAYFJ010000163.1 coordinate 1,671, forward strand.
TCATCCCGTTTGACAGCAGACGAAGCCCGCTCACTGCTATCTTCTCACCCGGTTTCAGATTCTCTTTTACCTCGATGCTTCCATCGGATAGCAATTGCCCGATCTTGACAATCCGTTTTGAGACGATTCCTGAAGTGCTGTCAACGCACCAAACGTAGTCCCCGTCTTTCGGATTGTGAGAAATGGCAGTCTGAGGAATGACGGTAACGGAGTTAGATGTCTCTGTGTCGAAGACCACCTCACCTGACATCCCCGGTAAGAGAGATGCGTCATCGTTAGGCAACAATGCTGTCAGAAGGTATGACAGATTGTTGTCAGTCGTGTTTTTTGAGATGTCAGCGACTTTTGCTTTGTATATTTTGTCAGGAATAGCGTCAAAACGAAGATTAACGTATGCTATTTTGTTCGCTTTGACGGCTATGTCCTGACTGACGAATGCTTCGATTTTGATTTTGTCGATGTCTACTAAGGTGACAATCGGCTGTGCCGCTCTAACGTCTTGATGACGCTCAATGAAAACGCTTCCTATGTAGCCGTTGAAAGGAGCTGCCAACCTTGTGTCTGACAACTCGTTTTGTGCAATCTCGAAAGATGTTTTCGCCGATATGAAATCTGCCGAGGATTTGTCGAATGTGCTTGCGGATATGTTGTCTTTCTCGTAAAGGCTTTTTATCCGTTCATATTCTGATTTAGCTTGTCTGAACACTCCCTCTGCCCGTTCCTGTCTTATAATATAATCGCGGTCATCAATGGCTGCGATTACGTCTCCTTTTTTGAAGTAGCTTCCGGCATAAGTGTCGAAATCTTTCACTTGTCCGTCAACTCTGAAAGACAAATCAGCAGTAAGGTACGGCTTTGCGATAAAAGAGAATTTTTTAACGCAGTTATCGTTGACTTCCTTGACGTCATCAGTCTTGACGGCAATTTTGGTGGAAGGCTCCTTTTTCGGTTCGTTGCAAGATAATGTGCAAATAGCAATGGCTGCCAATAATAAAAACTTCTTCATTCTTCTATTTTTTCTGCAAAGAAGACAATGAATCGGCTTTTATTCAACAAATAGTTGTCCGAACCGTGAATAATCGGGACTGAAACGTGAAATTACCAGTCTGAAAAGATGTGTCCTACGAGGTTTTGCAGTCCAGCACTCTGACTTTTTTGCCGGTAAGTTTCTGGATGTCTCTCATCATACCTGTCTCGTCCTTGGTGCAGAAAGAGAGGGCGATTCCCCCGTGTCCGGCGCGACCTGTTCTGCCGATGCGGTGGACATAAGTCTCGGCAACGTCCGGGAGATCGTAATTGATCACCATATTTAGTTCGTCGATGTCGATTCCTCTCGCAGCGATGTCGGTGGCGATCATTACTTTGATTTTGCCTGACTTAAAGTCGCCGAGAGCTCTTTGACGCTGGTTCTGAGATTTGTTGCCGTGGATAGCCTCGCTTTCGATTCCCGCTTTTTTGAGGATTCTGGAAATGCTGTCCGCTCCGTGTTTGGTTCTTGAGAACACGAGGACTGATTTGTCCCGCTCTTCTTTTAGAACGGAAATCAGAAGTGCCTTTTTTTCCGGTTTTTCCACAAAGAAAACACCTTGATTGATTGTGTCCACCGTAGACGCAGCGGGAGTGACTTCGATTCTGACCGGTGAGTTGAGCATAAAGCTGGAAAGAGAGACGATTTCGTCCGGCATTGTGGCCGAGAAAAACAAAGTCTGGCGCTTTGCCGGAAGCATTTTGACGAGTTTGCGGATGTCGCAGATGAATCCCATATCCAGCATTCTGTCCGCTTCGTCAAGAACGAAAGTGTTTAGATCGGAGAGCTTGATTTCGCCTTGTCCGATCAAATCCAAAAGACGTCCGGGGGTGGCGATTAACACATCGACCCCGTGTCTAAGTGCCCTTACCTGTGGATTCTGCTTGACTCCTCCGAAAATGCAAGCGTGCTTGACGTGTGTATATTTTCCGTAATCGGAGAAACACTCATCAATCTGCATTGCCAATTCTCTTGTCGGAGTGAGAATAAGGGCCTGAATTATGTGTCCTTCGGACTTTTTTCTGCCCATTAGTTTCTGAATGATCGGTATGGCGAACGCTGCTGTTTTTCCTGTTCCTGTCTGTGCTATGCCAAAAATGTCTTTTCCTTGTTGTACAACCGGTATAGCTTTTTGCTGAATAGGAGTAGGCTCAGTGTATCCTTTCTCGCAGACGGCCGTAAGAATAGGCTCTGCGATGTTTAATTCATTAAATTTCATATTTTTATCTTCGTGCCTGGGATTATTTCAACGATGAAATCTCGTTGCATTTTTAAATCTTGCAAATTTAAGCATAATTTTCACAAATACCAAATTGAATCGATTGTTTTAAATTGTTATCGGTAATCATTTTTAATGATTATCCGTTATCCATAGAGTAGAGTTCGCCGCCTTTTGATCTCTGGTGGCGAGGTGCGTTCACTCGCTTGTAACATCACAAATCGCAATATTTTTGATTCCGTAAGCAGAAAGGCCCCTTTTTCTTACCAAATCGAAAAAATCATCATTCCGTAAGAAAATCCCGGCCTTTTACTTACGGAATTGCCAAAAGCCTCTTGACGTTGACAGACAGTCGGCATCAGCCGACCGCGGCCGAATGGCCGCGCATGTCCTTGGGGACAGCCAGCTCTGCCGGCAGGGGATTAGACATCGGTTTCGGCATCGTAAGATGCCGCTAAATGGTAATCCG
>JBAYFJ010000164.1:0-4381 GCA_041667245.1 Bacteroidales bacterium
AGATATGACTTTTAGAGGTGGTTTTTTAGCAATTGGACTGTTTGTCATAGTCGTCGGATGCTCTTCGGATTCGATTAGGACGCGTGTCGCGCTAAGGCAGGCAGGGGCTAATCGCACTGAGTTGGAAAGAGTGCTTGCTCACTATTCGAAGAATCCCGCCGATAGTCTGAAATTAAAAGCCGCTAAGTATCTTATCGGGAATATGCCGTTGCATAGATCTTATTCAGGTGCGATTGAGAATTACTATGATGCCGTTGATTCATTGATACCGCTAGTTGAAGACAAAACAATATTTAAAGATCGGATGGCTTGTCTCTACAAGGAGTATGAGCCATCCATTACTCTTTCGAGCGATTTGAGAACAATCAACTCTGACTTTTTGATCAGTAGCATAGACAATGCTTTTGATTTGTGGGAGAATGGCAAGTGGGCTCGTCATCTTGATTTTGAGGAATTTGAGGAGTTGTTGCTTCCTTACAATTGTGTTGATTTGCAACCCTTCAGCGATTGGGAGATCTCGTTGCGAGATTCGTGCAGGGGAGGAATCGACACACTGGAACGAGAGTGCCGTGAATTCAGGAATAATCCTCGTACGGCTGTGGAAGAAGTCAGTACAAACCTAAATGAACGGTTTATCAAGTACACTAAAGAACTCACTTTTTATCCGATTTTCAGAGCATCGTTATTGAAAGATCTTCCTTTTGGGGACTGTCTTGAAGCTTGCATTTGTTCGATCCAGATACTCAGAAGTAAGGGATTGCCGGTTTCTATAGATTATACTCCGCAGTGGGCTAACAAAATGAATAAGCATTACTGGCTTACGATGCTGACTCTTCGTCAAAACTATGAGGCTTTCTCGCCTTTTGGCGTGTATAATGAAGACAGTACTTTTGCTAACCGTCCTTTATCCAAAATTTATCGTATGACTTACAGTCCTGATAAGGAATTGGCGAAAAGGGTTCGGAATAGGGAGTTCCTCCCCGCCTCCTTGAGCTACATCTTTTTTAAGGATGTCAGCGACGAGTATATGGTGACTGACGATGTGTCAGTGCGTACATTCAAGGGCAGGAAAGTTGATGAAAACGTCTATGTCGCGACTTTCAACAACCAAGAGTGGGTGGCCGTCTCTTGCGGAAGAAAGAGGGGGCGTCGAGAGGTTAGTTTTGATAAGCTTGGCAGAGGCGTGATCTATCTGCCTGTTCAATTCGGAAGAAATGGTGAGATGGAAGTTCTCGGCTATCCTTTTTATTTGAATTTTAGCGGAGAAACAGAAGTATTTCATCCAAATAAATGCGGATTTTGTGATTATCAGATTACAAGGAAATACCCTGTTTATCAATCCGTATATAAGAATAAGAAAATACTCTCCGGCGGATGTGTCCAGTCATCCGACTCTCCCGATTTTAGAGAAGTCAAGACAGAGGCTGAGTTCCCGGAAGGCGGTTTGACTCTTGCCGGTTTTCAACGTGTCGAAAGTGGTGGGGAGGCGCGCTATTGGCGCTTTGCTTCCTCTGATGAGGGACGTTGCGATATGTCAGAGCTCATTTTTTACGACACTGACGGGAACAGGCTTTCCGCTTCTCTGATTTTCTGCGGAAGGGAGGTCAGACCTGAGAACAAAGTCAATCTTGCGACTGCCATCAATGACGACAATCCGCTTACCTACTTCAGCGCTCGCGGGGAGGATGACATCTGGGTCGGCTTTGATTTCGGCAGAAAAGTCCGAATCGGATGGATAGACTTCTTCAGGAGGGCCGACGGCAACAATCTCTATCCCGGTTATTCTTATGATCTTTATCGCTGGGATTGTGATGGTTGGCTGCTGATTGACTCATTCACGGCGGACAGGACTCTATCACACAAATGCTCTGTGCCGAAAGGAGATCTTCTATGGCTCAATTGCACTACGACCGGTACCGAGAGCAGACCTTTTACTGTAGATGAGGAAGGAGGGACGCTATGGTACTAAGCGAATGTGTGTTTCTGTCTTTATTGCCCTATCTGCTTCTTTTCTCCGTACTTTTTTTATGTTTCGGACTATTCGGCGGAAGACTTTCGCGAATAGTGTTCGTGCTTATGTGCTGTTGGTCTTTGTACGAGTCGGGACTGGGATTGCTTCAGGTTCTCGGCTGTAGGGACTCGGGACATTCCCTTTTCGCTATGACCGGATCCTTCTCCAATCCGGGTCCTTACGGAGGATTTCTTGGGATCACTGTTGCGGTAGCATTTTGTTATGTCCTAAGGCATTGGCGTACTGTGACCAAAATGCCTCCGGGAAAACTGCTCGGGCATATCCCTTTCTTGGCGGCCTTCTCTTCTTGCCTTTTAGGAATGATCGTCCTTCCCGCTACAATGAGCCGTGCCGGGTGGCTGGCTTTTTTCGCTGCAACAGCTGTGTTTGTTATCACCGAGACCACATTCAGATTATTTTGCAGGACTCACGTCGTGACGACACTGATAGCCGGTTGCGTGGTCATTGCTTTGATGGCGGGTGCTTTTTTTATGAAAAAGGAGTCTGCTTTGGGGCGGCTTCACATCTGGCACATAGAGTGTTCGGTGATTGCCTCGCATCCATTGGGAGTCGGGTTGGGAAAAGGTCTCGGAGCTTACGGCCGGGCTCAGGAAACCTACTTCAGGTCTTCAGAAAGATCAGAACCTGAGATTCGTTCGGCCGGGTGTCCTGAATATGCCTTTAATGAGTATCTGGGAATTGGGATGGAGACAGGAGTCCCAGGTTTGTCGCTCTCGGTCCTGCTGCCAGTGCTGGCCTTCCGGAACCGGTTGAGAAGCAAATCATTGGCTGCGGAAGGGATAGCGGCGTTTTGCGTGTTCGCGTTTTTTTCTTATCCGTTTAGCGTGTGGCAGTTGTGTCTGCTTGGGACGGTGCTGTTTGCATCCGCAGGCGCCATAATCAGAAATAATCATATTGCCGTCGCTATGTCAGGAGCCTTGGCGGTTTGCCTTGTCGCCACAGCCTTGATTCTGTCTCCTGACATTATGATCAGGCGGAAAGCAGTAAAGAGTTGGAATCAGATTAAGGAGTACAGTACCGTGGATATGTGTGACGACAATGTAAGGGAACTGGCTCCTTTGGAATCAGACCTTTCGGACAATTACCGTTTTCTTTATGCCTTGGGCTATGCTTTTTACAGGACAGGTCGCGGTGAGGAGTGCGTAAGAGTTCTGGAAAATGGCGCCTCCATTTCTTCCGACCCTATGTTCCACAACATAATGGGGGAATGCTATGAGGGGATGGGGGATTACGCTAGTGCGGAAGATGAGTACTGGAAGTCTCATTTTATGGTTCCTTGCAGGATTTATCCGCTGACGCTTCTAAAGGCTCTCTACTCAAAACAGAAACGGGAGAAAGACGAGGCGGAAATTGTTGAAATGATACGTGGTATGAAAGTCAATTCTAAAAACAGGACTATGTCCATTCTCAAAGAGGAGGCGCTTGAAAATGAGTAACAAAAAAATTGACAAGGTCCTCAGAGTGTTCAACATCATTGTTTACTCCTTGTTGGGCCTGATCGCTTTGACGGCTTTTCTTTTGGTGTTTGTCTGCGATCAGTTTGTGGTGAGCGGGTTTTCAATGTCTCCCACATTGCATAGCGACCAGCATATTCTGGTGAGCAAACTTTCTTATGGCGCGAGGATATACAAGAAATACGATTTCGATTCACCTGATTTGAGCTGCTTCAGGATGCCGGGTCTGGGGAAAATTGAAGTCGGGGACATAGTCGCTTTCAACTATCCGGATCCGAACAAGAATCACAAGATTCAGTTCCGAATTAATTATGTCTACACAAAGCGGTGCATAGGGATTCCAGGAGACACGGTGCGCATTGTCGACGGGTTCTACAAGAACAGTCGTCTTCCTGAGACAGTCATCGGAGTCGAGGCTAAACAGAGGAGTTTGAGAGAGATGAGTGATTCTATCTTGCACGTCCGTGGAGTCGTTCTCCGTGCTTTCCCCTACAACGGAGGTCTGAAATGGACGATCAGGAATTTAGGGCCAGCGCTTGTGCCTCGTAAGGGGTCCGCTGTGAGGCTTGACACCAACAATGTCCATTATTTTGCGCGAGCTATCGAATACGAAACGGGTGTACGTCCTACTGTTGATGACGGCATCGTGAGGCTGGGCGACAAAGAAGTGCGGACGTACACCTTTTCAAAGGACTATTTCTTTTTCGGAGGTGACAATTTGTTCGACTCGAGGGATAGCCGCTATTTCGGTGTCGTACCTGCTGATTTTGTTATAGGAAAGGTGGTAGGTGCGGTTATTTAGCCTTTTTATTATTTTATTTGCTAACTTGCATCGAAGAAACAACATAACCGATGAATAAGTGTTTTTCGCACATTGTCTGCTTACTGGCTTCGG
>JBAYFJ010000165.1:0-4379 GCA_041667245.1 Bacteroidales bacterium
AGAATTGAAGGCCTGCCGATAGTGGGACTTCAGAGACAGCTGAATTGGAAGAACATAAAGAATGATCGGTAGGTTCCTTTCAAAGTGCTCGAAAGCGTGAGAAAAGCCGGAAAAATCATAGATGAGTTCAAACCTGACATCGCAGTCGGAGTAGGCGGCTACGCAAGCGCTCCCCTTCTGTGGTCAGCGGAAAGGAAGGGCGTTCCGACTCTGATTCAGGAGCAGAACGGATTCGCGGGGCTGACCAACAAGATTCTCGGCAAAAAAGCCGGAAGGATCTGCGTGGCCTACGAAGGAATGGAAAGATTCTTTCCTGCCGACAAGATAGTGATGACGGGAAACCCTATCCGCAAAGAGATAGTGCCGGCCACCCCTAAACTTAGGAAAGAGGCAGTTGAATACTATGGGCTCAATCCTGACAAGAGACACATTTTCGTGGTCGGAGGCAGTCTGGGCAGCAGGACATTGAACAACGCGATGAAGGGATGGATAGCGGAAGGCTGCAAAGGAGGGGAGGATGTGGAAGTGCTGTGGCAATGCGGGAAATACTACAAAGCCGAGATAGACGGCTTTATGAGCGGAAAAGACATTCCGTCAATTCATTACTCGGATTTCATCAAGAGGATGGATCTGGCCTACGCTGTAGCGGACGTGGTCATCACACGGTCAGGGGCAAGCTCGGTGTCTGAACTTTGCGTGGCTCACAAAGCGGTTATCTTCGTCCCGTCACCCAATGTGGCGGAGGACCATCAGACTCACAACGCTATGGCTCTTGTCAACAAAGACGCGGCGATGATGGTCAGAGATGACAAGGCCAAGGAAACATTGCTCCCTACCGCATTGGAATTGTTGCGAAATACGGAAAAAATCCATAATATGGAGAAAAACATATCCGCGCTTGCCAAATGCGACGCAGCTCAGGCGATAGCGGATGAGATTTATAAAATAGTTGGAAAGTATGAAAACATTTAATTGCATTTATTTCCTCGGAATAGGCGGAATCGGGATGAGCGCTATTGCGAGGTACTATAAGATAAAAGGTTATGAGGTCGGCGGATATGACAAAACTCCGTCAGAACTGACCGGTGAGCTTGAGGAGGAAGGGATAAAGGTGCATTACACCGATTCTCCGAAGTTGATTCCTCAGGACAAGGAACACACTCTTGTCATCTACACCCCCGCTATACCGTCGGAATTGAATGAGATGAAATACGTGCTTGAGAACGGATATGAAGTCGTGAAACGCTCGCGCGCCCTGGGCTATATCACTCATGGGCAAAGGTGTCTGGCTGTGTCGGGGACGCACGGAAAAACCACCACCAGCACACTCACAGCCCACATTCTCACGGAATGCGGGGAAGGATGCTCGGCTTTTGTCGGAGGCATATCCAAGAACTATGACACTAACATGCTGGTCAGCAAGAAATCGACCGTGGTAGTGGAAGCAGATGAGTTCGACCGATCTTTCTTGCAGCTTCATCCTGAAATCGCTGTCATTACCGCTATGGATGCCGACCATCTCGACATCTACGGGGATCTGGAGCACGTCCATCAGGCCTTCAAGGCATTCGCTTCCCAAGTCAGCGGGACAGTCATAGCCAAACTTGGCCTTGACATCACTTCCGAAGACACTAAGGCAAAAATCGTGAGATACCATTACGACAATCCTAAGGCGGATTTCTATGGAAAGAACGCAAAATCGGGGAAGAACGGCTGCTTCACATTCGACCTTTGCCACCCCGGTGGGACAATTGAGGACATAACCGTTGGCATACCCGGTTGGGTGAATGTTGAGAACAGCATTGCGGCCGCAGCGATATGTCTTACTTACGGCATAAAAAGCGAGGCAATAAAGCACGCTATAGGTACCTACAGAGGGGTTCAGAGAAGATTGGACATACACGTGAACACGCCTACATGCTCCTATATAGATGATTACGCACACCATCCGAATGAATTGGCCACGGCCATATCCTCTATGAGAGACATATTCCCTGGCAGAAAGATCACGGCAGTGTTCCAGCCTCATCTCTACACAAGGACGAGAGATTTGTGCGAAGGGTTCGCCGAATCCCTGAGCAAGGTTGACAAACTGATTCTTCTGGACATCTATCCGGCAAGAGAGGAGCCGATACCGGGAGTGACTTCCAAAATTATTTTCGACAAAGTCACTCTCAAAGACAAGGTGATGCTCAAGAAAGAAGACCTTATGGACTACCTTTCCAAGGAGCCTGTTGACGTACTCGCCACTTTCGGCGCCGGCAACATTGACAGATACATCAAACCGATCGCAAAAATGCTGGAGGACAGAATAGCTAAATGAACAAGATAGTCAGACATACGCTTGCCGTTCTCTCGCTTGTCGTGATAGCCGTCGTCATGACGGTTGTTTACAACGGCAGTGAGAAGAACAAGCACACAAAGACTTGCACAGGCCTGCGCGTGGAACTGGCAGACGAACGTAACTTCTTGTCCAAGAATGACATAAAGTCTTTTTTAGACAATGGCTACGGAGCCTACGTCGGACAAAGGCTGGAAGACATCGACCTTAAAAAGGTGGAAAAGATTCTCGACAACAGGAGCGCGGTGCTTAAAAGCGAGGCTTTCGTGACCTCGGACGGACTGCTGAACGTAAGAATCACCCAAAGGGAACCGGTGGTTCGCTTCCAGAAGGGCAATTTCGGATTCTATGCAGACGAAAGAGGTTACATCTTCCCGCTTCAGCACAACTATTCGTCACTTGTACCTATTGTCGACGGCGAGATTCCGATTGAAGTTGAAAAAGGATATAAAGGCGTTCCGAAAGACGCTAGGCAGAAAAAATGGCTGGGAGAGATCATTAATATGATCAGCTATATGGCCGGCAGCGGCATCTGGGAAGAGAACATCTCGCAGATAACCGTGAGCCGAGGCGGGGATCTTGTTCTGATTCCCAGAGTGGGGAAAGAGAGATTCGTTTTCGGAAGCCCTACGGAAATCGAGGAAAAATTCAGCCGCATACGTGAGTACTATGAGAGTGTGGTCGCAGAGAAAGGAAAAGACTACTATTCTTCGGTAAATGTGAAATTTGACGGGCAGATAGTGTGCAGGCAATAACAAATAACAATTATGGACGAGAGATTTATCACAAGCATTGACCTTGGAAGTTCAAAATTCGCCATCACCGTGGCTAAAGTCGACGGTGACGACATTCAGATTCTATATTACAAGGAAACGCCATCAGACGGAGTGAGATACAGCACTATCTTCAATCCGATGAAGGTGACCAATTCGCTGAGGGAGGCGGTGAGGGAAGCAGAGGACGAACTGCATCTTAAGATTATTCAGGCTGTCACCGGTCTTTCCAGAAATTGCATCAAGCAGGAGACGGCACAGGCAAGCGATGAGCGCAACGGAGGGTGCATCACTAAAGAGGAAGTCGAGAGCATGAAGAGTCTCGCTTTGGACTCATATCCTCTGAATGACACATCCAAAGAGGAAATCTACGGCGCTGTGGCCCAGTCTTATTCAACGGAAGACGCTTTCCAGCAGATAGAGAGCGACATCATCGGTATGCCGGGAGAAAGGCTCGAGGGCAATTATCTGGTGTTTGTCGGATCCAGAAGGGCGACAGGCAACATTGACACCGTGTTCAACAACCTCGGCATAGCAATAGCCAGAAAGTACTTCGTGCCTGAGGTCACGGCCAAGGCTGTCCTGAAGAACGACGAGCTTGAAAACGGGGTGGCCATCATCGATTTCGGAGCCGGGGTCACTTCAGTTTCGGTGTACCAGGGTAACATTATGCGTCACTTCGCCTCAATCCCTTTCGGAGGTCAGACCATCACCAATGACATCAAGACTGAAAGCGGCATCAGCGGCAGACTTGCAGAGAACATAAAACTGGCCTACGGCGTGTGTATGCCTGACAGACTTTTGAGCCTGAGCGAGAAGTTCATTCAAGTGGACCTTGACGGGAGCACTGTGCAGATCACCCTGAAATATCTTTCAGAGATCATCACCACGAGAGTCAAGGAAATCATCGACGCGATTCTGTACGAGATTCAGCTCAGCGGCTATGCAGACAGGCTCCGAAGCGGGATAGTGCTGACAGGCGGAGGCGCGAATCTGACTAACTGCGCCAACTACATAAAGGCGCTTTCCGGCTACAATGTCCGGATCGGATTTCCTAAACATCTTTTCTCATGCGACGGTCTGGCCGGGGTTATGGAAACTGAAGCCGTCACCTCAATGGGAATGATTCTGGCGGCTAAAAATGACAGAGTCACCAACTGCGTCAGCAGCGAAAGGATAACTCCCGAAGAAGAGGTGCCGGCCGCTCCTGTCAAAGAGTCTGTGAGACAGCCGGAACAGGCTCCCTTGCAAGACAATGGAAACGC
>JBAYFJ010000166.1:0-4284 GCA_041667245.1 Bacteroidales bacterium
GAAGATGGATCCGGGAAGGGTGACCTTTGACATAATGGAGTCAAGGTACTCTACCGTCCTCTTACCGGGCTTAACCCCAGGTATGAAACCGCCGTTCTTCTTCATATCCTCTGCCATCATTGTCGGATTGATAGTGACCGCAGTGTAGAAATACGTGAAGATGACAACGAGTAAACCGAATATCAAGTTATACCAGAAACCGGTATAGTTGCTCAATGTGGCCGCAAGACCTCTCGTTGCGTCAAATCTTGAGAACAAGAGAGGGAAAAGCATCAAAGCTTGCGCAAAAATGATAGGCATAACGCCAGCGGCATTGATCTTCAGAGGAATATACTGGCGCACTCCGCCGTACTGTTTGTTTCCGACAACCCTCTTCGCATACTGTACAGGGACTTTTCTCACTCCCTGGACAAGCGCGATGGCTACGACCAGAACGAAGAACCAGATGACCAGTTCTATGATAAGTACGAGCAGACCACCTGTGGTGGTACTGAGCTTCTGTCCGATTTCGGCTGCGAGCGCATAAGGCAGACGAGCCACGATGCCGACCATAATCAGCAAAGAGATACCGTTGCCTATACCACGATCCGTGATACGTTCACCGAGCCACATAACGAACATTGAGCCTGCCAGCAAAATGACGGTGGAAACAATGTTAAAAGTAAAGTTGCTCCAACCCATTTGAGTTACAGCCACGAAAGCGTCGCCAGGAATCTGGTTGTGAATGGCGGCAAGGTAAGCGGGACCCTGGATTAACAATACCAGAATGGTCAGATACCTTGTCAACTGGTTCATCTTTTTACGACCGCTCTCGCCTTCCATCTGCAGCTTCCTGAAATAAGGTACGAACATACCCAGAAGCTGAATGACGATAGATGCCGAAATGTACGGCATCACACCGAGAGCGAAGACTGAAGCGTTGCCGAATGCTCCGCCGGAGAACATATTCAGGAGGCCCACAAGACCTTCCTGAGTTGAACTCTGAAGCTTGGCAAGACCTGCGGCATCAATGCCCGGGAGTACGATGAAGCACCCGATACGGTACACCAAAATCAAGAGAAACGTGTAGACGAGTCTCTTGCGCAGTTCTTCAATCTTAAAGATGTTCTTGATTGTCTCAAAAAATTTCCTCATCTCTATTATTCGATTGTTGTTGCTTTTCCGCCGGCAGCCTCTACCTTAGAGATTGCTGACTTTGAGAATGCGTTAGCTGAAATCTCAAGCTTCGCGGTGACATCGCCTCTTCCGAGAACCTTAACAAGGTCCTTGGCCTGAGCGAGACCGTTGCTCTTGATCGTGTCGAGATCCAGAACCGTGCTGCCGATCTTCTCGGAGAGAGCCTGCAAGTCGTTAAGATTGACTGCTTTGTACTCTACTCTGTTCGGATTGCGGAAACCGAATTTCGGAACCCTTCTTTGAATAGGCATCTGACCTCCCTCGAAGCCGATCTTATGTTCATAACCGGCACGAGCCTGAGCTCCTTTGGTACCGCGTGTCGCTGTACCGCCTTTTCCTGAGCCCTGTCCGCGACCTACTCTTTTGCCATCCTTTTTGATGGCGCCTTTTGCAGGAGTTAAATTATCCAATTTCATCTCTCAATCCTCCAAATTAAATTTCTTCTACTTTTAAGAGATGATGCACTTTCGTGACCATCCCGACGGAGATAGGGGTTTTCTCTACCTCTACCGTCTGATGCAATCTGTGGATACCGAGAGACTTCAGATTAGCTATCTGCCTCTTTGTAGCCCCGTTCTTGCTGACAACTTGCGTTATTTTTAGTTTTGCCATAATTGCGTCCTCCTAACCTTTAAATACTCTGCTCATAGGAATACCGCGAAGTCCTGCGACCGTGTAGGCATCTCTCATCTGTGTGAGAGCCTCCACCGTAGCCTTCACAAGGTTGTGAGGGTTCGATGAGCCTTTGGATTTCGCAAGCACATTCTGCACTCCGGCAGACTCGAAAACGGCACGCATCGCACCGCCTGCTTTCACACCGGTACCGGGCGCTGCCGGTTTCATAAACACTTTAGAACCGCTGAACTTAGCCTCCTGCTCGTGGGGAATCGTCAAATTGATTACTGGAATCTTGACGAGATTTTTCTTTGCATCCTCAACGCCTTTGGCGATTGCCGCGGTGACCTCATTAGCCTTGCCCAGTCCGTAGCCGACGATTCCTTTCTCATCTCCCACTACAACGATAGCAGCGAAACGGAAATGACGTCCTCCTTTGGTAACCTTGGTTACTCTCTGGATTGCCACGAGTCTGTCCTTGAGCTCGAGATCCGATGTCTTTACTTTTTTAACATTTGTATTTGCCATAGTCTTTTACTTTAGAATTTAAGACCGCCTTCACGGGCAGCGTCAGCCAAACTTTTAACTCTGCCGTGATAAAGATACCCGCCACGATCGAATGCGATCTCGCTGATACCTTTTTCTTTGGCGCGCTCTGCTATAGCTTTTCCCACGATAGCAGCGGCCTCAATGCCGTTTTTGCCTTTGCAGTCAGCCGCGAGAGCCTTATCATTGGATGCAGCTGCGACTAGGGTCACACCGTTAACGTCATCCACAACTTGTACGTAAATGTATTTGTTACTTCTGAAAACGACCATTCTCGGTTTTTCAGCAGTGCCGCTTACGTGCTTGCGAATACGGTAATGGATTCTTTGTCTTCTTTCTACTCTACTCAATGCCATAATTCATCCTCCTATTATTTAGCGGCTGCAGTCTTACCGGCCTTGCGACGAAGCTGCTCACCAACGAACTTAATACCCTTGCCCTTGTACGGTTCAGGCCTACGGAACGAACGGATCTTGGCTGCGACCTCTCCGACGAGTTGTTTGTCACAGCTGCGAAGAATCAAAATAGGATTATCTCCTTTCTTGACCTGAGGAGTCTCAGCTTTCACTTCCTCGGGAAGCATCAACTGAAGCTCGTGAGAGAAACCGAGAGACAAAGTGAGAAGCTGTCCCTGAGCTACTACACGGTAACCGACTCCGACGAACTCCTGTTTGATTTCAAATCCCTTTGAAACGCCCACGACCATATTGTTTATCAATGCGCGGTAAAGACCGTGCATAGAACGGAATCTCGGCAGATCACACGGACGCGTGAACTTTATTTCATTATCCTCGATGGTGATTGTGATGTCCGGGTCGACTTTCTGGGACAACTCACCAAGGGGACCTTTAACCTTCACAACGTTGCCGGGAAGCATCTCAACGCTTACCTTTTCCGGAAGGCTTACAGGTAATTTTCCAATTCTTGACATTATAAGATTCTTTAATGATTAATATACATAACATATAACCTCGCCTCCGACGTTAAGGTCAACAGCCTCTTTGTCAGTGACGATTCCTTTCGATGTGGAAAGGATGGCGATTCCGAGTCCGTTGAGAACCCTCGGCATACTCTTGACGTCAACATATTTTCTCAGACCGGGTCTGGAAACACGCTGAATGTACTTGATAGCCGCCGCCTTTGTCTGCGGATGGTACTTGAGAGCGATTTTGATCGTTCCCTCAGGCTCTCCTTCGATTTCCTTGTAGGTGAGGATGTAGCCTTTGTCGAAAAGGATCTTGGTGATGGCGACCTTCATTTTTGAAGTCGGCATCTCAACGACCTTCTTGCCCGCCGCGTAAGCGTTACGGACTCTTGTAAGATAATCTGCAATTGGATCAGTCATTTTGTTAAATTTAATTGAACCGGCATCTTTACGACGCCCGATATCCGATTGTTAATATTGTAATTGATATATATGCCTGTATACTACCAGCTTGCCTTCTTTACGCCGGGGATGAGACCATTGCTTGCCATCTCACGGAATTGGATTCGGCTCAGGCCGAAAGCGCGGATATATCCTTTCGGACGTCCGGTGAGAGAGCAGCGATTGTGAAGACGCACACGGCTGGAATTCTTAGGGAGCTTGTCCAAAGCCGCCCAATCACCTGCCTCTTTGAGAGCCTTCCTTTTCTCGGCGTACTTAGCAACTAGTTTCTCGCGTTTTAACTCGCGGGCTTTCATTGATTCTTTTGCCATTTTTATTCGCTTTAATTATTATGTTTCTTGAACGGCAGACCGAATTCCTTTAAGAGAGCAAAAGCTTCTTCATCGGTGTTCGCTGTGGTCACAAAAGTGATTTCCATTCCGTGAATCCTCGGATTCTTGTCTATCTCGATTTCAGGGAATACGACTTGCTCCTTAAGACCGAGGGTGTAGTTACCGTTGCCGTCCATCTTCTCGGAAATACCGTTGAAGTCTCTGATTCGAGGCAGGGAAACTCTTATA
>JBAYFJ010000167.1:0-4253 GCA_041667245.1 Bacteroidales bacterium
ATTTATTAATGATTTTTGCGAACATCTTCAAATAGTTTTGACAACTGCAAAAATAGCACAAAAAAAACTGATTATCCGCAAACCGTACAGTAATAATTCCTAATACAGTCGGAATGCGATACATTCCGACTGTCGCAAATCGGGCGGCGAGGAGAGCCGTTCATAGAGTTCCCCGGAACCCGCCAGCACTGTAGCGGGCGCAAATCATTTTCTGCGCCCGCGGTGCTCCTGATTTTATAACCGGAAAAAGTGCAGGGACAGGGTAACGCACGCCAATCCACAATATACGCTTTGCACTTTCGTGTGTGCTACCCTAAGGACGAATGGAACAGAATAATGAGAACTGATGATGTTGTCTTGGATTGTCCCACGTAGGTGATAATACGACTTTAGCTATAATATTAGTTTAGCGGTTTGGCCGCAATGGTCGAAGCGAGCAGTCAGGACGAACACAACCGAGCGAACGCACCGCACCTCCATAAATAAGCATAAATAAGAAGGTGGCCAACTCCGCTGATTGCGGATAATTAGAAAAATAAATGTTTTT
This sequence comes from Bacteroidales bacterium, assembly GCA_041667245.1. Taxonomy (GTDB): domain Bacteria; phylum Bacteroidota; class Bacteroidia; order Bacteroidales; family UBA932; genus Cryptobacteroides. The sequence continues at coordinate 548 of JBAYFJ010000167.1, forward strand.
TACAAAAGACAATACGCTTACTTACAAATCGTAAGCAAGAGAGTGTATTTTTACGATTAGCCCCTACAAAAAGTAGCCATAAATAAGTCATTAAACGTATTACTTACAACAAGTTAATTGTTTGGATATTAAAAAAAATATTTTTTTATTTGCGACAGTTAGTATTTAGTTTGTAACAATCCTAAAATCTCAATCAATGAGCAAAAAAGTGTCATTGTTGCTGTCGTTACTATTCATAGCGATGGGCACAGCCTTCTCTCAGGAGAACACTATCAGAGGCACCGTCATCTCATCAGAAGACGGACAACCGGTAGCCGGAGCGTCAATCCTCGTCAAAGGAACTTTGAACGGGACCACCTCCAAAAATGACGGGACATTCAGTCTCTCAAACGTCAGTCCTTCGAGCCTCCTTGAAGTGACATTCATCGGAATGAAAGGACAGGAAATCAAGCCTACGTCAAAAGTCTTGAGAATCATTCTCGAGCCGGACACCAGGCTTCTTGACGAAGTTATGGTCATAGCCTATGGCTCCATCAAGAAATCAGCCTTCACGGGCTCTGCCGCGGAAGTGGGCAACGAGAGGCTTCAGACCCCTGCCGCATCCTTCGACAAGGCCTTGGCGGGACAAGTGGCCGGAGTGCAGGTGATGTCAGCCTCAGGACAACCTGGCTCCGCAACCTCAATCAGAGTCAGAGGCTCAGGATCTCTGTCAGCCTCTAACGAGCCTCTTTACGTCGTGGACGGAGTGGCGCTGACCGCTTTGACTGCGAAAGAGTACAGTTACAATTCATGGGACTATGATTCCAGCAGTAACCCTCTCGCCTCCATCAACCCCAACGACATCGAGTCAATCACTGTCCTCAAGGATGCGGCAGCGGCAGCGCTATATGGCTCAAGAGCGGCGAACGGAGTCGTGCTTATCACGACTAAGTCAGGGAAACAAGGCTCGGCGAAGGTGACTTTCAGCGCTGAGTACACGTGGTCCGGACTGTCCAAGGCCTACGACCTGATGAACTCGTCCGAGTACTACAAAACCCTCTTCAACGGCTATTTGGCAAACGGTTACTCCGCATCTGAAGCAAATTCCAGCACACAGGGAGCCCTCACACACAATCCTTACAATGTCAGCGAGCCTCTTGACGCAAGCGGCAATGTCGTAAGCGGAGCCAAGATAGTGGTTGACACCGACTGGCAGGACGAAGTCTTCAACACCGCACTCACCAAGAACTACAACGTCAATCTCGGAGGAGCGAGAGAGAAGACAGACTATTTCTTCTCTCTCGGCTATTCCGATCAGGAAGGTCTGACTCCAGGCTCCAATTTCGAGAGATATTCCGGGAAAATGAACGTCAACTCACAGGTCAACAAATGGTTCAAGGCCGGGATGAACGCATCGCTTTCCTACTCGATCCAAAACACCTCGATGGCAGGAGGAGCGGGCGCCAGCTCAATGCTCAACGCCTTGCAGTTTCCTAATGCGGTCCCTCTCTACATAGTTGACGACAACGGCAGTCCTGTTCTGGACTCGGATGGCAAGAAACAGTACAACTACACCAATCCTGTCGCGATTGACTTCAACCCTGTGAGCATCCCGAATATGGATGTCAGCAGAAGCAAATTCTACCGCATCATCGCATCAGCCTACGCACAGATTGATTTCTACAAGGATTTGAACTTCAAGACCACTCTGTCACCTGACTATCTCTCCACGGACGAGACCATCTACTGGAACAAAGAGCACGGGAACGGTCCCGCCTACAACGGCAGGCTTGACAAATACCACAGAGTCAATCTCAGCTACACTTCTTCCAACACGCTCAACTACCACCATTCTTTCGGTATGAGCAACCTCAACGTTCTCGGAGGTATGGAGTATTGGCAGAGCAAATTCGAATCTCTCTATGCGGGCGGACGTGACATTCTCGGCGACTTCCAGGAACTGTCAGTCGCGGGAGGATCTTTCGCACCTTCTTCAGAGACGGCAAAGGAAACGATGATTTCCTATTTCGGCCGTGCGGAGTATTCCTACAAAGACAGATACAACGCATCAGCCAGTCTACGTACGGACGGCTCCTCAGTGTTCGGAGCGAACAACAAATGGGGAACATTCTGGAGCGTGGGCGGAAACTGGCGCATAAACCGTGAGGATTTTCTCAGCAGTGTATCAGCAATTGACGACCTGAAGCTCAGAGCAAGCTACGGTACCTCAGGCAACAAAGCAGGAATCGAGAGATACGCCTCACTCGGACTTTGGGAAGGCGACACGGAATCGAAATACAGCACTAACACCGGCATTAACCACAAGCAGCTTGCGAATGCCGAACTTAGCTGGGAAAAACAGAAGATGTTCAACGTAGGAATCGATTTCGGCTTTTGGGGAAGATTCTACGGAAGCGTTGACTACTTCAACAAAGTTTCCGACGGTCTGCTTTATGCCTACCCCATGGCCATCAGCAACGGCTTCACTTCAATCACAATGAACGTAGCGAAGACATCCAACCACGGTTTTGAGTTCGCGGCAGGAGGTCACATCCTCACAGGCGCGGTCAAATGGGACGCCGACTTGAACGCCTCAATCATCCGCGACAAAATCAAGGATCTCAACGGGGACGATGACGTGAAAATGACGGATTACCAAAAGATATGGTCTGTCGGCGGCAGCCAGTATGAATTCTATATGCCTACATGGGCAGGAGTAGACGCTTCCAACGGAGACGCGCTCTGGTACACAGTGGACGCCAACGGGACTCGCTCTAAGACAAGCGACTACAGCAAAGCCACTTACGAAAGGCAGGGCAGATCCACGCCTGATGTCTACGGTGGTTTCAACAACACATTATCCTACAAGAATTTCTCACTCGGAATCCAGTTCACCTACGCATTCGGAGGCAAAGTGTATGACGGCATTTACTCTGACCTTATGCACGACGGCAGCACTCCGGGCGTCAATATGAGCACGGAAGCGCTTGACGCTTGGACTTCAACCAACACCGACACCAACGTGCCGAAATTCTCCATCCACAACTCGACGGGATCAAGCAGCCTTTCCACGAGATACCTTTACAAGGCGACTAACATCAAGCTCAAACACGTCACTCTTTCCTACAACGTGCCTAAGACCGTTCCTTACTTCTCGCAAGTGTTCTCAGGAGCGAGAGTGTGGGTTTCAGCCGACAATCTGCTGACCTGGTTCGCGGACAAAGGCTACAAAGGCTATGACGATTTGGACCTCTTCGGAATCCAGGGATATGCGGACTATCCGTCCATCCCTACTCCGAGATCATTCAGCGTCGGCATTAACTTGACATTCTAAAAACAGGAGAAATCTATTATGAAAAATATATACTTTGCATTTTTGGCGGCGGCTCTCACATTGTCCGCCTGCTCAAAAGACGAGTTGGACCAGTCTCCTTCGACTGCGTACGACGACAATACAATTCTCGAATCCAAAGAAGCGCTCAACGCGGTGCTTATGGGCGCATATTCGGAGACCGGGCATTTCTGGTACCATTCCATCGGCACAATGTCGCTTGACGCGATGGGCGATGACATTATGATTTCCGACGGTGCCTTCGGGTTCTCAACCTACAACTGGATAATGTTCGCCTACAACTACACTCAGTATCCGAGCGTCGTGGACGGATGGTGGAGCGCCTACGCCCCGTATATGTGGAGGAAGGCCTACGAGGCCATTGATCAGGCTAAC
>JBAYFJ010000168.1:0-4225 GCA_041667245.1 Bacteroidales bacterium
GATGTACTCTCTCTCCGCTTTCGGCTTGAATTCGTAATTGCCTGAATATGAGATACTCTTGGACGTCCCTCCGGCGACCGGCATCTTCTTGAGTCCGAGGCCTGAGAATATGTAGATGTATTTTCCGTCTCTCGAAGGGACCAGACTGCCGTAGACACTTCTTTCAAGCACCTTGACGCTCTTTTCCTTGATGTCCAGAACGCAAAGCCCTCTTCCGCTTTCCAGAGGAGTGATGTAGAACAGTTTTGTGCCGTCTTCCGTAAGATAATGGTCTCCCAACTTGCTTGATGTTCGTGTGAGTCTCATTATTCTGGTGTCCACGTGTTCAAAATCCAGATCGAGCTTCTCAACCTTGTCCTTAAGGCTGTCTTTTTTCTCTTTCTTTTCGTCTTTGGCTTCTTTCTTCTCATCCTCTCCTGAAAGCATCTTGCCGATTTCCGTCTCTTCCTTGTCTTTAAGGAATTCAGTCATCTTCTTCCCGTCGAAGAACATAACGTAGACATCGGATTCAGATCCCCAGCTGCCGTGACTTCTGTAGCCGTTTTTGTCAGTCTCCCAAGTCATAGCCTTGCCTCCGAGAGCCCATTTGAAGTTGCCGTCGGAATAGCCGCTTCTCGTCAAGTCTATGATTTTGCCGTCCTCCACGTTTATTACAGCAACATCGCTGTTGTTCCAGCCTCCGTTCGCCTGATAATCGCAAAGAATGAATTGGCTGTCAGGGCTCCAAGAGAAACTCTGATCACCGTCGGCGTAAGAATAATTGGCTCCTTTCAAAAGCGATTTCACAGCACCGCCCTTTGTTGGTTTTACGACAAGTTCCGTCCTGTTTCTCAGGTATGCCACCCATTTGCCGTCAGGAGAGACGACAGGCTGGAATGAAGTTTCGCCTTTTTCAGAGAAAAGCTCTTCTTTCATCTTGAAAGCGTAGGTGAAGTACTTGTCATCTTTTTCTGTGAGTGAAGTTCTGTATATTCCCCAGCAGCCGTTTCTCTCGGATGCGTAGTAGAGGGATCTGCCGTCTTTTGAGAAACTGACATTCCTTTCCTGTTCAGGAGTGTTTGTGATTCTGTTTGTGGTTTTGTAATCAGCCGATGTGACGAACACCTCTCCTCTGATCACAAGAGCTACCTCTTTGTCGTTTGGAGAAACGTCCATAGCGCTGGCTCCGAAACCGAGTGACATCTTGTTGATGTCTTTTTCAATCTCGTCTCTTACTACCTCAATGGCAACTTTCTGAGGCTTATCGCCTTCTTTGAGAGTGTACAATTCTCCGTTGTAGGAATACGCCATGGTTCCGTTGTCTGCCACTGACAGGTATCTTACCGGATTCTTGGTTTCGAATGTGAGCTGAGTGCTCTTTTCAGGAGCTGACAGAGTGCTTTTGAAGACATTGAAAGCTTTTCCGTCCTGTTCGCTAAGATAGTAGAAAGTTTCTCCGTCAGATGCGAATACGGGATTTCTGTCTTCCCCAATGTAAGATGAGAGTTTCCTGAAAGTGCCTTTTCCGTTGATTGAAAATGCCTTGGTGGCCTCTCCCTTTGCCGATGGGGCGGCTTTATATTCCCAAATGTCTCTTGTCACCGCTGATGTGTGGTGCTTTCTGAAAGGGTCCTCATAGCCTTTGTAATCTTCGTAAATGACCGTCCCGTCTTTGCTTACGCTGATGTTTGACACGAAAAGAGAAGAGACGAGGACAGGCCTTTTAGCCGTAGTGTCAACCATATAAAGCTGTGCGTCTCCGGGGAATCCGTCAAACATTGCGTCCGCGCCTATGCTGCTTGTGAACAGTACCTTGTAGCCGTCAAGCACAGCGAGCGGGGTGTCGCCCGAGGTGTAAGTGGTCAGTCTTTTTGGAACGCCTCCCTGAGCCGGGACTATGTAGATGTCGTCGCTGTCCTCTCTGCTGGAGGAAAAGACTACCGATTTGCTGTCCTTTGTCCAAACAGGATTAGATTCGTAGGCCTCGTTGCTGGTAATCTGAGTCGCTCGGCCACCATCCGAACTAACCACAAAAATATCGCCTTTGTATTCAAAGCAAATCTGTTTACCGTCCGGTGAAATCGCATTTTTCCTAAGCCAAAGCGGCGTTTCTTGAGCTGACGCGAGGCAACTGAGTGACAATGCCGTCGCGACAATGATTAAAAGTCTTTTCATTTAATTTTAATTGTTGATATGCAAATATATAAAATCGCTCCCGAATTTCTCGTTTATTTAGACTATATTTGCTAATATGATTAATTTATAGAATTATTATGAAGAGAATTAATTGCTTTATCCCATTCAAGAGTCGCGCTCAAGTCGCATCTACTGTTGAAGGACTGTTGAAAGAGGAGGTTGTCAAGGATATATATTTGCTTAAGACTCCTGATGCCGAGGATAACGATTTCGAAGGCTGTAAGGTACTGAGCGTGCCTTCAGTGCAGAGTACTGATGCAGTGAGACAGATTTCCGACCATTCCGGAGCTGACTTCTCTTTGATTTACACTAAGTTCACGTCTCTGAGTTTTGGCTATCTGGCTCTGGAGCGTATGATTGAAGTGGCTGACGACACCGGTGCGGCGATGACCTATGCTGATCATTTCAACGAGGCTGATGGAAAACGAGCCTTCGTTCCGGTGATTGATTATCAGGCAGGGGCGTTGAGAGATGATTTCGATTTCGGCTCGGTCTTATTATATAAAGGTGTGTCTCTTAAAGAGGCCGCCTCGAGAATGGTTTCCGATTATGAGTTTGCCGGCTTGTACGACTTGCGGCTCAAGGTCTCGCAGAAAGGAGTTCTTGAGCATATAAGCGAGTACCTTTATTATGAAATTGAGACTGACAACAGAAAGTCAGGCGAGAAACTTTTCGATTATGTCAATCCAAAGAACAGAGCTGTGCAGATTGAGATGGAGGCGGTTTGTACTGAGCACCTCAAGGCTATCGGTGCTTTCCTATCTCCGGTGTTCAAGCAGATTGAGTTCAGTGACGCCCCGTTCGAGTACGAGGCGTCAGTAGTGATTCCCTGCAAGAACAGGGTCCGCACCATCAATGACGCCATCACTTCCGCCCTCAGTCAGAAGACGACCTTCAAGTACAATGTCATCGTGGTTGACGACAATTCGGATGACGGCACTCTTGACATAATCAAGAAGCATCTTTCGGACCCTAAGCTGGTCTACATAGCTCAAGACAAGTCTTTCCACGGAATCGGAGGCAACTGGAACGCAGCTCTGCATCACCCTAAGTGCGGGAAATTCGCTCTTCAGTTGGATTCGGATGATGTCTATTCTGACGAAAACACGGTTCAGAAGTTCGTGGACGCATTTTATGCTCAGAACTGCGCAATGGTCGTCGGAACCTATAGGATCACGGATTTCGATTTGAACACGATTCCGCCGGGAGTAATCGATCACAAGGAATGGACAGTTGACAATGGCAGGAACAATGCTTTGCGTGTCAACGGACTGGGTGCTCCGAGAGGCTTCTACACTCCGCTTCTGAGAGAGCTGAACTTCCCGACCACCAAATACGGAGAGGATTATGCTGTCGGCCTTCGTGTCAGCAGAGAGTACCACATCGGCAGAATCTATGATGTTATGTATGACTGCCGCCGTTGGGACAGCAATTCTGACGCATCGCTTGATGTGGTCAGTGTCAACGCCAACAACTATTACAAGGACAAAATCCGTACTTGGGAGCTGAAGGCGCGTCTTCGTGCCAATTCCTTGAAGAAGTAGCCTTTTTCCGGCCTCGGCCTCCGGTGCTCCCGGTGCTCGCGGCATCTTCCGACGCTCCTGCGCTTTCGATTGCTGGAACGTTTCCTTGTTTAAAATCCCTTTGGACTTTTTCTCTGTCAGAAATGCCCAAGTTGGCAAGTTACCGATGGAGATGGATCCAACCGTCTCAGAAAGAGTCTCTAAAGGGCAAAAGAGGGAGGGTTGGCTAAAATTTTTAAAAATAATTTTGTGAGGGTTAAGTGGCGGAGTGGAGGGGTATTAGAATGTTTTAGGGGAGTGGGAGAGAGGGGTTGGGGTCAAAAAAAAGATGCAGAAAAGTTTGGAAGTTAAGAAAAGATGGCTACCTTTGTAATCCCAACGGAAAGGAAGGGCGCCTGAGCAAGGCGAACGGATAGAAGCTGGGAAGTTCATTGAAAAGACTGAAACAGAAAGTACAAGCAAGTACCGAGAAACATTAAATTCGAGAGCGTTGATTTCTTTAGAAATTGAGAGCGTCGGGAAGGGAC
>JBAYFJ010000169.1:0-4196 GCA_041667245.1 Bacteroidales bacterium
AGGGTAGCCGCATCGAGATTGGCGATTGCCTTACCCATCATAGGACCGCCGCTGATGATTTTCACGGCATCGGAAGGCACGCCTCCGAGATAGTCGATAATGTAAGAAAGAGGAGTTCCGACTCTGACCAGAAGATTGGCCTGGTTAGGGAAACAGTCCCCTGTCACGGTCACGGAGTTGTCTATGATTGGCTTGTTTTTCTGTACGGCCTCATAGACTGCCAACGCGGTAGCCACATTCTGGACTACGGCGCCAACGTCTATTGGAAGACCGCCGGACTTGACCTGCCTGTGCATAACGGCGTCGATGAGCTGTTTCTCACCGCCTTCAGGGTACTTGGACATCATCTTCATTACCTTGATGCCCTTGAACTTAGGAAAGTCCTCCGACAATTCCTCAATCAACTGTGTGAGATGGGCGATAGCCTCGGGTTTGTTGTCTTCAATGGCTATAGTAGCCTGAGAGACGCCCAAGACTTGCTTTATGATTGCTACACCGGTGAGTACCTGTTTTCCTTTCTCAAGCAAAGTGCGGAAGTCTGACGTCAGATACGGCTCACATTCGCAGCCGTTGATTATCAGCATTTCGCATTTCTTGCCCGGAGGAGGGCAGAGTTTGACGTGTGTCGGGAATGTGGCTCCGCCGAGACCAACGACGCCGCCGAGACGGATTTTGTCCACGATGGCTTTGTTGTCGTCCGGAATGTTAGGATTGAGCGCTTCGGATGTGTCGATACCGTCAGCCCATTCTTCGCCTTCGACTGTTATCTCTATGTTAGTCTGATAGTTACCGGCCAAATCCTTGCGAGGTCCGATAGACTTCACCGTGCCTGAAACTGAAGAGTGGATGTAGGCGGACACGAAACCGCCCGGCTCCGCAATCGGCTGGCCCACTTTGACTTTGTCACCGACTGCCACTATCGGCTTCGCCGGAGCACCGATGTGCTGAGCGACCGAGATGTAGACGGTGGATGGGGTAGGAAGAACCTTGATCGCGCAATCGCGGGAAATCTTGTTCTCGCCCGGATGAATGCCTCCAATAGAAAATGTATGTTTCATATTACTATGCCTCCTTAGTTATCGGTTTAGACTCGTCGGCAGTTTCGGCGCCGGACGGTTTGGCTGCCGCTGGAGCGGCTATCGGTTTCGGTTTGGGTGTTCTGTCGACCGGTCTTGGAAAATTCACGTCGTGAATGGCTCCGGTAGGGCAGACCACTACGCACTTGCGGCACAATTTGCACTTCTCGAAATCTATGTAAGCGAGATTGTCAACGACCGTGATCGCATCGTGCGGGCAAGTCTTAGCGCAAAGGCCGCATCCGATACATGCTGACTTGCAGGCCTTCTTTGCGACAGGGCCTTTGTCTTTGTTCACGCAGCTGACGAACACTCTCATATTCCTCGGCCCCTTGGCCCTAAGCTCTATGATTTTCTTGGGGCAGGCCTTGACGCAGGATCCGCAAGCTGTGCACTTGCTTTCGTCCACAACGGGAAGACCGGTCACAGGATCCATTGAAATGGCGCCGAAAGCACAGGCTGAGACACAGTCACCGCAACCCAAGCAGCCGAAAGCACAACCCGTGTCTCCGCTGTACAGGGCGGCCTTGACACCGCAGGAGGCATAGCCTCCGTAGTCATTTGTTCTCGGCCTCGCTTCAAGCGAGCCGTTACAACGTACCACCGCTACCATCGGAGCCTGTTCTTTAACTTCATAGCCAAGGATGGAGGCAACCTTCTGCATCACGGCGTTTCCGCCTACGGGACAAAAATTGTGATCCAAATTCGGAGCTTTGACGGCAGCCTCGGCAAATGCCCTGCAGCCTGCGAAACCGCAACCGCCGCAATTCGCTCCCGGCATAACCGCCTCCACTTCGTCGATTCTCGAATCCTCCTCAACCTTGAATTTGGATGCGACCAGATAAAGCACTGCCGCAAGCACAAGTCCAAGAACGGTGATGATCACGACTGTCCAAATAATCGTTGAAAGCATATTGTTTAATTATATTAAAAAATTATTTCTTTTCTAAAGGTCTGACGGTGAACACATATTCATCGGCAAACTTTTTGCTGAACAAAAACAGAAAAAGGTAATAGAGCAGCACTCCTCCGATGGCAGAGAGTCCCGTCACAATCTCTCCGACTCCAACTGCCGAAAGCGGAAGTACGATGATTAGAAGCACAAGAAGAGGAATCGCGTAGCAGAGCCAAACCGCTTTGTTGCCCATTGACTGCTTCAAAACCACTTCCACTTCCTGGCCTACCTCATAGCCGGCGGACAAATCGGTGGGAATCCGTACAGCTTTTTTTGTATATTCAGAGATTCCGCAAAGCCCTGCGGCGTGGCAGGCTCCGCAAGCCGACGCGGAAATAATCTCGACTGTTGTCAGCCGAGAGTCTATCGTAGCTATTTTGCCTCTATGCGCTATCTCGTCCATCATTTCACCAAAGATTCAAACGGGTACTTCAAACCGGAATAGCCGGTAAGTCTCGCTGAAACGTGACCGACTTTGATACCGGTCTCTACGCTCAAAGGAATTCGGTTCCTGTCATCCGATATCCACAAAAACAGAGTGTCGTCTCCATTGAAGACCTCGCCTTTCACCACTTGGATAGAGAACTTCAAGGATTTTATCTTGCCAATCCCCTGAATCGTTTTGATCTCTCTGCCCTTGAACACCATATAGATGTTGAACACATCGTCATCTATCACGAAAGTCATAGGGAATTTGGTGTCGGGCTTGGCATTGGACAAATCAATGTTTCTGGCCATATAAAACAGAGACGGTATGTCATAAGTGCAATTCGTCAGAGGCAGTTCCATAGTGTACTGCCCTTTCTTTGAAGTGTAGAGATTTGCGGATATGCGATTGTTGTCCTTGTCTCTGCGATACATATAGTCATTTCTCGCCTCATAATCCCCTTCCCTTGTGTTTCTCGTGAACCGCATCGGTTTGAGGCCGTCTCTGGTGAACCATGACTGGAAAGCTTCCCTGACCTTGAAAAACGTGTCGTAGAACTTAAGAGTCCTCCCGGTGGCCATACAATGGTACACAGGGACGCCATTGAACACCGTGGTGTCCAATTTCACGTAGGCTTTCCCAAGATCCGCGTTGACCATTCCCCACTTGTAATGCAGCACAAATGAGAAATACTCACCTGCCTTGAAAGGATACTCAACTTCGGAAAGAGCGTTGACAGGGACACAAAAAGTCTTCTTCAACTGAGCGGACATTGGCTGTAGCCCGGAAAGAATCAGGATTGCAAGCAAGAGGATTAATGTGCGCGGTTTCATAAGGTCGTATGTTAGAAGTCATTATTTGAGCCTAAGCCTTGAGGAGTCATCGGGCTGTCACCGAAATCAGGATCAGCGTTCATCTTTGATTCCATCGTCATCATACTGCCTTTGAGAGTGTCCTCAAACTCGACGAATCTGACTTGCTCTTTCTTGAATATCATAGTGATGTCGCAAGTCTCGCCGTTTCTGTGCTTTGCGATGATGATGTTGGTTCTGCCGGGGATGTTTCCTTCCGGATCATCGGCATCGAACATTTCAGGCCTGTGAATGAAAATGACAATGTCCGCGTCCTGCTCAATGGAACCGGACTCTCGCAAGTCGCTGAGTTGCGGTTTGGAGTTGGATCCCGGTCTCTGAGTGACGTTTCTGGACAACTGGGACAGGGCTATGATAGGGACATTCAACTCCTTGGCCGTGGCCTTGAGCGCTCTGGATATTGCCGCGACTTCCTGTTCACGCATTCCTCTGAGTTCGGGAGGTCCCTGCATAAGCTGGAGATAGTCGACGAAAATCAGCCTCACTCCTTTGTTTTTCACCAGAGTCTTGGCTTTTGTCCTGAATTCCAGAACAGGGATGCTTGGGGTGTCGTCGATGTACAGAGGGGCCTTGGAGAGATTCTTCAATTTGGTCTCCAACTGCTCCCATTCATAACTCTCGAGTTTGGACCCGCCCTTAATCTTGTCCGCGCTCAATCCTGACTCTGACGTCATCAGACGTTTGGCCAGCTGAAGAGCAGACATTTCCAAAGAGAAAAAAGCGACAGGCATATTGTGGTCCACGGCAGCGTTTCTCGCAAGATTCAACGAGAAGGCCGTTTTACCGACTGAAGGACGGGCTCCGATGATGATCAAGTCGGATTTCTGCCAGCCCATAGTCACTCTGTCAATGGAAGGGAAGCCGGA
>JBAYFJ010000170.1:0-4182 GCA_041667245.1 Bacteroidales bacterium
TGAAAATCGAGGACAAATTGTCGGAGAAGACAAAAAGACTCTATCACGAGATCAGGTCTCTCGTTCCGGTCTTTGTTGAAGACACCACCAAATACGGCGACATTGCCGTTGTCGAAGCTTTCCTGAAGAGGTAACATAGCGCTCTACAACGATTTAAGTGAAAAAAAACGACTGCTTTTAATCCGGAATTACTATTTTAGCGATGAATACTAAAATAGTTAGACAATGTGTGGCATAGCAGCAATTTTCAATGTCAAGGAGCAAACTAAGGAGCTCCGTGACAAAGCGTTACGTATGAGTCAGAAACTTCGTCACCGCGGACCGGACTGGAGCGGAATTTATTGTGGAGGGACTGCGGTACTCGCTCACGAAAGACTCTCAATCGTGGATCCCGTGTCGGGAAGACAACCTCTTTTCAGCCCTGACAAAAAGCAGATTCTCGCCGTGAACGGAGAGATCTACAATCACAAAGAAATCAGGGATAAGTATGCGGGGAAATACGTTTTTCAGACAGGGAGCGACTGCGAGGTCATACTTGCTCTGTACAAAGACAAAGGCGCGCGCTTTCTTGAGGACTTGAGCGGAATTTTCGCTTTCGCCCTTTATGACGAGGAAAAAGACGTCTTCCTCATTGCTCGTGACCCTATAGGAGTCATTCCCTTGTACATCGGCTACGACAGCGACGGCAAAATCTACGTTGCGAGCGAGCTTAAGGCTCTGGAAGGTTGCTGCGAAAGGTACGAGCCGTTCCTTCCGGGACATTACTATTATAGCCCGGACGGGAAAATGACCCGTTACTACGAAAGAGACTGGTTCTCCTATGATGCGGTGAAAGACAACCCGTCAAGTTCAGAAACCATAAGAGATGCACTTTCCGAGGCTGTGAAAAGGCAGCTGATGAGCGATGTGCCTTACGGAGTGCTTCTGAGCGGAGGCTTGGACAGTTCGGTGATCAGCGCCATAGTGCAGAAATACGCCGGCAACAGAATCGAGGACAACGGTCTCACTCAGGCATGGTGGCCGAGACTACACTCTTTCGCCGTAGGCCTGAAGGGCGCGCCGGATCTGATCAAGGCGAGAGAAGTTGCCAAGGCGATAGGGACTGTCCATCACGAAGTGAACTACACCATTCAGGAAGGGCTGGATGCGATAAGAGACGTTATCTATTACATTGAGACTTATGATGTTACCACCGTGAGAGCCTCCACGCCTATGTACCTTCTCGCGAGAGTGATCAAGAGTATGGGCATCAAGATGGTGCTCAGCGGAGAAGGATCCGACGAGATCTTCGGAGGCTATCTTTACTTCCACAAGGCCCCGTCAGCGAGAGAGTTTCACGAGGAGACTGTCAGGAAACTGTCAAAACTCTACTTGTACGATTGTTTGAGAGCGAACAAGAGTCTCGCTGCTTGGGGAGTTGAAGGCAGAGTCCCTTTTTTGGACAAAGAGTTTCTGGACATAGCTATGAGGACCAACCCGGAGGCGAAGATGTGCCCGGGAAAGACAATTGAGAAGAAAATTCTTAGGGAGGCATTCGCGGACATGCTGCCTGAGGACATAGTCTGGAGACAGAAAGAGCAATTCTCGGACGGGGTGGGCTACAACTGGATTGACACTCTGAAAGCAGAAGCAGAAAAGATGGTTTCCGATGATGAGATGGCGCACGCAGCCGAGAGGTTCCCTGTCAACTCGCCGCTGAACAAAGAAGAGTACTTCTACAGAAGCATATTCGAAGAGCATTTTCCAAGTGAATCAGCAGCCCGAAGCGTACCGAACGTGCCGAGCGTGGCCTGCTCCACTGCTGAGGCTTTGAGGTGGGACAAGGCATTCCAAAATATGAACGACCCAAGCGGGCGAGCTGTTTCGGGAGTCCACGAACAAGCCTATAAAGACTGAGCCGCGATTTGGGAGGTCTCAAAGCCTCGGGTCCTGTGTTCTCGATTGGGAAGAGGCGGAAAAATACGCTGTAATACAAGACTATCGCCGAGATTCTTGAAAAATTGGTATGTAAATAGAGCGAAAACTTTTATCTTTGTAATTCTTGATAAATCACAATCGAATGGAACAGTTAAAGAGAACAAAAATCAAAGAGTTGCTCAAGTCGGAGCCGGGCGGAAAAGTGCTCGCCAAAGGCTGGGTAAGAACGAAGCGAGGTAACAAACAGGTCAAATTCATAGCCTTGAATGACGGATCCACCATCTACAACATACAAGTTGTGGCAAACGCGGAGCAATTCGATGAGGAATTGATAAAGAAAATCACAACAGGAGCCAGTATAGGTGTCTCCGGCACTCTTGTTGCTTCCATCGGCGGCGGACAAGCCGTTGAGATCCAAGCGGATAACATCGTTCTTTACGGAGAATGCGACCCGATGAGATACCCTCTTCAGAAAAAGGACACTTCTCTCGAATTTCTGAGAACGGTGGCGCATCTTCGTCTAAGAACCAACACCTTCGGAGCTGTTCTCAGAATCCGCAACGCTATGGCCTTCGCGATTCACAAGTACTTCAACGAGAAAGGCTTTGTCTATCTCAACACTCCTCTGATCACCGAATCGGACGCGGAAGGCGCGGGAGATATGTTTGAGGTCACGACTATGGACCTGAACAGTGTTCCGAAAAAGAAAGACGGGTCGATTGACTATAGCGGCGATTTCTTCGGAAAAAGGACCAGTCTTACTGTCAGCGGCCAATTGGAAGGAGAGCTCGGAGCAACCGCGGTAGGTGAAATCTACACTTTCGGGCCTACGTTCAGAGCGGAGAATTCCAACACTCCGAGACATCTTGCGGAGTTCTGGATGATTGAGCCTGAAATGGCGTTCTACGACATTGAGGACAATATGGAACTGGCAGAGGATTTCGTGAAACACCTTGTCCGTTATGCTTTGGACAATTGCTCCGACGACCTGAAGTTCCTCAACGACAAATACGATGACGGCTTGATAGAGAGACTGAATGGCGTCGTCAACACTGAATTCCAGAGAGTCACATACACAGAGGGCGTGAGGATTCTTGAGGAATCAGGAGAGCAATTTGAATTTCCTGTACATTGGGGGACGGATCTTCAGAGCGAGCACGAGAGATTCCTGGTTGAGAAGCATTTCCGCAAGCCTGTGATTCTCACGGACTTTCCAGCAGAGATCAAATCTTTCTATATGAAGCAGAACGAAGATGGAAAGACGGTTCGCGGAATGGATGTGCTCTTCCCTAAGATAGGCGAGATCATAGGCGGGTCGGAAAGAGAGGCTTCTCTGGAAAAACTTGAAAGGAGAATCGACGAACTCAAGATGAGTCGCAAGAATCTGGAATGGTACATTGACACAAGAAGATTCGGCACAGTGCCTCACAGCGGTTTCGGCCTCGGCTTCGAGAGATTACTGCTGTTCGTCACCGGAATGAGCAACATCAGAGACGTCATTCCTTTCCCGAGAACTCCTAAAAACGCAGACTTTTAAAATACGATTCAGATATGCTTGTCATCGGAATAGCCGGCGGATCCGGTTCTGGAAAAACCACAGTAGTCAATGAAATCACAAAGCATCTTAAGGAAAGAGTAGTCGTCATTCCACAGGACTCCTACTACAAGGATTCAAGCCACCTTCCTCCGGAAGAAAGGCAGAAAATCAATTTCGACCATCCTGACGCCATAGATTTCCATCTTCTCTGCAAACAGCTCCAAGACCTGAAAGATGGAAAAACCATCAACCAGCCTGTCTACTCCTACATAACATGCACGCGCTCACAGACTGAGACAATCACGGTGCAGCCGGCTGAGGTAATCATTGTGGAAGGGATTCTGGTGTTCTCATGCAAGGAGTTGAGAGACCAGATGAACATCAAGATTTATGTTGACGCCGATGATGACGACAGACTTATGAGAGTTATGGCGAGAGACATACTGGAAAGAGGCAAGACAGTGTCCGCCGTGATCGACAGATACACCAAAACCGTAAAGCCGATGTACCTTCAGTTCATAGAGCCCAGCAAGAGATACGCCGACATCATAATTCCGCAGGGAGGCCATAACAAAGTGGCTATCAATGTCATAACCAACACCATAGAGAAGGCTCTGCACCAGATAAAGCAAAAGGAATAGGTGAAAAAACTTTCTACAGCAGACAAGAACGGGATTTATCTAACCCTGATCATACACCTGTCAGTGTTAATCATTCTATTGGTCACA
>JBAYFJ010000171.1:0-4106 GCA_041667245.1 Bacteroidales bacterium
AAGAAAAAGCTGTTCCAAGCTGGGAGCCGGCTCCCAGCTTGGAACATAACCAAAAATAATATATATTTGAAAATCTAATAAAGTCTAGGGCTCAGTCCAGACACACAAAAAGAAACACTACCTATTAAATCTGATGGAAAATATAAAATGGCAGTATACTCAACAGGAACAGTAGAGATGATGATTTTCCCTCGTAGATTTTAACAGCATATCAATATGAAAAAAGTTATAATTGCTATATCAATTTCTTGTCTCATCTCTTTGTCAGCCTTTGCTCAAAGTTCCAAACTTAAGTACTACGGTGATGTGGAAATGGGGGACCAGATTCTCATTTCGAATGGATGGAAAGGGAATGCGATAAGCCTGAACACGACGCACGGTTGTTCTTTCATTAACAACACTCTCATTGCCGGCATTGGTGTCGGATATATGTATTCCTTGACGAATGAGGATTCGTTTTTGCCATTGTATCTTGAAGGAAAGTACCGTTTCACTGATGAATATCATACTCTTTTCGTTTCATTTGTTTCGCTTCGATTAGGAGGACAGCTAGATCTTTCAAGAGTCGATAATGCTTTCACGGTCTCGCCGGCTATCGGATGTGAAATCTCAAACTTGTTTATTAGGGCAGGTTTCCAATTCATAGACGGCGGCACTCAAGTCGATAACGGAAGAATATACTATAATGATAATTACCATTATTATTCTGTCGTTTTCTCAGTTGGAGTGCATTTCTGATAAGATAGGAGCGCAACTTTTTTCTGACAATTATTCCCGGTAACTAAAAGAAAAGGCAACATATTGTGGAAATATTTTACTCAGACAACATACAGGGAGGCATCTGCTCCCTTGGCAAAGAAGAATCAACCCATTGTGTGAGAGTGCTCAGGCACAGAATCTCGGACGAAGTGTGCGTCATCGACGGAGAAGGCACTATGTACAGATGCAGAATCACTGACGACAACCCGGCGGCGACGCAGGCAATGATTCTCGACAGCACCCCTGACTGGGGATCCCACCCCTACACTCTGGAACTCGCAGTGTGCCCGACCAAAAACAACGACCGTTTTGAATGGTTTATGGAGAAGGCCACGGAAGTCGGAGTCGACTCAATCTATCCCGTAATCGGCGAACATTCGGAGAGAAAAGTCTTCAAAACAGAAAGGGCGGAGAAGATTCTGCTCTCAGCCACAAAACAATCACTTAAGGCCAAACTTCCGGTCATCAATCAGGCGATGACCGTCAAGGAATACATCCAAACCTCCCGAAAAGCTGAAGGCAAAGTTCTCAAACTAATCGCCTACTGCTTCGAAGACGAGCAATGCAAACGACTGTCAATCAAAGAAGTGCTGAACGACTTCGACGGCTCTGAAATCATAATAATGATAGGCCCCGAAGGAGATTTCTCCAAAGAAGAAGCTCAGCAGGCCATCAAAGCAGGCTACATACCTGTCCATCTGGGCGAGTCCAGACTCAGGACAGAGACAGCCGCACTGACGGCTTGCGAGGCCGTATATTTCCGTTATATGAAATAGACGACTATTCCCGGATCACCTTGACCACCCCGTTGAGCTCAAGTTTGATAATCTGGGAAGCCAGTCCCGTGGAGCCGATCTCAAGAGAAGGATCCACGATGAAATCCACCGCCGATTTGATTGAATCAGGAATGTCGGCGAAAGTCTGCGGAGTAGGCTCGCCTGAAATGTTGGCCGAAGTTGAGACAATCGGTCTGCCGAATTTTGAAATCAAAGCCTCGCAGAACTCCATAGCAGGCACCCTGATCCCCACGGAGCCGTCTTCCGCCACGACATTATAAGCCAGAAAATGCTTGTCGCACACAGGCTTTTCCCCTTCAACAGGAGTCTTGGACGCAATAGCACCCGGATATATTATCGTCATAGGCTTGTCGTTCACCTCGATCAAGTCGATTGCCATTTCAGGAATCTTCTTGACATATCTCGCGACCATATCCACATCGCTCGCAAGAAGGACCAGCGATTTACTGTCGCTTCTGTGCTTTATGGCGTAGATTTTGGCCACGGCTTCAGGATTGGTAGCATCGCAACCAAGTCCCCAGACAGTGTCTGTGGGGTAAAGAATAGTGCCTCCGCTTCGGAGTGCGTTAAGAGTTTCTCTCAGGAGATCAACATTTGATGCGGATTCCATAATTCAGTTTGTTTTAATGTTAGCTATGATAGGGTAATGGTCGGAATACGGTTTGTGCAGCACTTTGTGAGACAAAGCGGAGTACTCCGGCGGAAATAGTATGTAATCAATTCTCAAGAAAGGCCTCAGCACGGAATAGGTCGCTCCGAAGCCGCTGCCTTTTTCGGTGAAAGTGTCTTTTCTGCCTTTGCGCAACCTAAAATAGGTGTAAGACAGGGGATTGTCGTTGAAATCCCCGGCTACGAAAGCCTTAAGCTCGCAGCCACGGATGTGACTGAGCACCTCATCGACCTGTTTAGGCCTTCTGGTGATTGAATTCTTAGCCTTGGTCTCAGTCTCTCTGACAATTGTCTTGTCATTACCCAGCGACTTGGCAAGACGTGTAAGGGATATGTTGTAGCTCTCGAAATGGCAATTGTAGATGCGCACGGTGTCCCCTTCGACCATACAATCGGAGAAGATGGCCAGATTCGCGCTGTTCCGGAAATTGAATTTGCCCTTATTCACTATCGGGTAGCGGCTGAGGGTCACATTCCCGTAATAGCCATCAGAGCCGGAGGCCATATAATATTCCGAATAATAATCGGGGAAACGCCTGCCCAATTCTTCGTGAATGTCATTGTCATTAGAAACGAAGAATTCCTGGAGGCATATAATGTCGGCTCCGGAGCCATTGACGAAAGCGCACACCGAATCCTCGCAAGAAAGTTGGCCCTCGATGCCGGAATCCCGGTCCGACATATTGAACTGCCCCACATTGTAGGACAGAAACGTGACTCCGTCTTCGGTAGAGCTCTTGGTGGGGAGTCTTAAGTACCATCCTGCCGTCAGTATCGACGGAATGAGCGCTATCAATGGAAAGATAAAAGACTTTGACCTGCGGAGCACCGCCCACACCAAAAGTCCCAGGTTCAGTAGCATAAGCGGGATGAAGAGAAGCCCGAACACACTCATATACCAAGCTTTGGCAGGGTCCACAACGGCTGAGAGATAGCTCAGCAAGAGCAGTCCTGCCGCAATGAGCATCAGGAATCTGTGAGTAATACGCGGAAAAAGTCTTTTCTTCCTTATCATTGTCCGGTTACCTCGATATAACCCCTTTTTTTCTCCAATAAAGAATCAGCAGGAAGCCGAAAAGCATTCCTCCGAGATGTGCGAAATGTGCCACGCCGTCGTTTGTCCCGAACACGCCGGTACAGAGTTCAATTACTGCGAATATGGCGATGAACCATTTGGCTTTCAATGAAATAGGTGGGAACAACAATGTCAGCATAGTGTCAGGGTACAGCATCGCAAAGCCTATCAGAACTCCGTAGACCGCTCCCGAGGCTCCTAAAGTAGGGGTGCTGAGCAGGTTGTGATATGCCGTCAGCGCTTGCGATGAATTGGCCGCAATCTGTGACATAAGGCTCTGAGCCTGAAGGTATTCCACTCCAAGATGCAAAGCAGCGGCTCCCAATCCCGTGACGAAATAGAAGATCAGGAATCGTTTGGATCCGAGACTTCTTTCCAGCGCCATACCGAAGATCAGGAAGGTGTACATATTGAAGAATATGTGCCAGAACCCGCCGTGCATAAACATATGGGTCACAATCTGCCAAGGATGGAAGAAAGGTGACTTAGGGTAGAAAAGCGCGAACGTCCCGACCATAAAAGTCTGGTTGATGAGAGTAGCTATGAACATCAGCACATTGATCAGGATGATGTTCTTGGTTACAGGTGGCATATTTGCCCAAAATCCGGCGAAACCGCCTCTGTTGCTATAGTAAGTCATAAATAATGTTTCCGTTAAAATTTCTTTTCTATCTCCTCAATCGGTATCAAAACTATTATCCTGTGTCCGGAACTGGTGAATTCCGAATTCTCGCAAGACAAAAGCTGCTCCAGAACCCTTTGCGCTTCCACGGAAGATGGAACAGAGCTGTTTTTCGCACCGAGAA
>JBAYFJ010000172.1:0-4068 GCA_041667245.1 Bacteroidales bacterium
AATTTGCCGGTGTTGATCACGTCGGCATCGGGTCGGATTTCGACGGAATAGCCGTACCTCCTCTGGGACTTGAGAACATTTCAAAGATCGGAGTCATCTTTGAGGAACTGAGAAGACGCAATTTCAGTGAAAGGAACATCAGCAAAATAGCAGGAGGAAACTTTCTGCGCGTTTTCAACGAAGTAAGGGCTGTTTCCCGTCAAAAACGGTAATAAAAGGATGTTATGATTAAGCAAAGTGAATGAAACATTTTTGTTTTGTAATTATACTAAAATGTTTCATTAGCTTGTAATTAGTTATTTAAGTCCTTTTCAATCATTATTCTCAAAGTGTCCAATGCTGAAGCGGCAAATCTTTGGATGTTCCGCTTTCTGTCATTCTTATAGATTTTTTTGACAGTTTTTGTGCCGTTCGGACCAGTAACTCCTATCCAAACCGTGCCAACTGGATTGCTTTCGTCACCTGCCGGACCGGCAAGTCCGGTAGTTGAGACTGCATAGTCGCTGCCGGTAAGATTCCTTATACCCTCCGCCATAGCCGCAGCAACCTCACTGCTCACGACACCGCAAGTCTCGATGGTCTCGGCAGGAACACTGAGCACTTTTTCCTTGATCTTTACTGCGTAAGATGTGACGGAACCCAGATAGTACTCTGATGATCCGGGAACTGACGTGATAAGGGCGGAAATTGAACCTCCGGTACAGGATTCAGCGGCGCTGAGCGTCTTTCCAGTGCCTCTAAGCAGTCTGCCTATCGTATTTTCAAGCGTGTCATCTTCTTCTGAATAGATAATATTACCGAGAATCAACTTTAGTTTGTCTATTTCAGAGTTGATTCTTTTTTCCTCAGCGTCTGAGCTGCCGCCGTAAATCGACAATCTCAGCCTGACTCCTGTCAATGGATTCGGCAGATATGCCAGATGAATGTCTGACGGAAGGGCGTTTTCCCAGTCTTCGATTTTCGCTGCCAGAGCGGACTCGGCGAGGCCGTAAGTCATAACGCTTTTATGGTAGATGTCAGATATGGGATTGTGAGCTTTAATGTCGCTAATTATCAATGGGATGGCTGCTATAGCTTCGTGCGGTACTCCAGGTAAAGAGAACAGAGTGGCCTTGTGTCCTAAGTCTTCTGCGGGGAACCTGAAGACCATAATCGGGGCTGTGCCGGCTTTGTTAGGGATTACCTCGCATGTGTCAGGCACCATCGCCTGGGCCTTGTTGGACTCAAGGGTGTCCAATCCTCTTGAATGGAGGATGCCTTTCATTATCTCGAACTGCCGGGCGTTGAGAACGTATTTCCCGCTTCCTGACAATTCTGATAAAGCGGCTTTGGTGATGTCGTCTTTGGTAGGGCCGAGGCCTCCCGTGCAAATTACTATGTCGTTATGTATCAACTCATTGCGCAGATTGCTCACAATCTCCTCGTGGTCGTCTCCGAAAGAAACCATACGGGTGACTTTGATTCCTATGTCTTCCAATGCTGAAGAAATAGCAGAAGAATTGGTGTCAACTATCTGGCCGATAAGGATTTCATCGCCGATAGTGCAAATAGAAGCTTGTGTCATATTATTTTGTCTCCATACTTTTTAGAATCTTTTTCACTATGGACGGCCCGTTGTAGATGAAACTTGAGTAAATCTCTATCAACGAGGCCCCGGCATCAAACATAGCTTTCGCCTCTTCAGGACTCATAATGCCTCCGACACCCACAATAGGAAGCCTGCCCTTGGTGTAGGCGTGGATATATTTGACCAATGCGAGGCTCTTCGGGAAAAGAGGTGCCCCGGAAAGGCCTCCGTTGCCTATTTCTTTGATTTTGGCGTCAGGAATAGTCAATCCGTCGCGGCTTCTGGTAGTGTTGCTTGCCACGATTCCGTCCACTCCTGACATCATACAGTAATCTAAAATGTCGTCCACCTGGCTGTGAGGCAGGTCCGGAGAGAGTTTGAGTAGGATAGGCTTATAGTTGTCGTAAGTCAGTCTTAGGCTTAGCAGGTTGTCCACTATGTCCGAAAGTGTGTCCACGTCCTGAAGTGCCTCCACGCCTTGTACGTTGGGACAGGAAATGTTAAGGACGAACATATCGGCAAAGTCATACATAAGGGAAAAGGAGTCTCCGAAGTCCTTTATTGCGGCTTCCTCGCTTTCGCTGGAGGTGCTTTTCGCAAGACTTACTGCAATAATTCCCTCTGGAGGGTTGTTCTGAATGTGGTCTATGGCCTTTCTGACCCCGCAGTTGTTGATGCCCATCCTATTGATGATCGCATAGTCTTTAGGAATTCTGAATAGGCGGGGCTTAGGATTGCCCGGTTGCGGTCCGGGGGTGATCGAGCCTATCTCAACGAAACCGAAACCACAGTCCGACAGCTCGTTATAGTGATCGCCGTTTTTGTCAAGACCCGCGGCAAGCCCCACAGGATTGGGGAAATGAATGCCGAACACGTCTTTGGCAAGTTCCGGAGAGTCGTGTTTGTAGAATAATCGCATAATGGCGCGTCCCAAAGGGATGTGGCGGACGATTGTGAGTAATGAGAAGGTCAGATTGTGAGCAGCTTCAGCATTGAAATTGAATAAAAATGGTCTGATAAGGAACTTGTACATTTTCGTATTCTGTTTTCAAAGCACGAATATACGAAAAAAAGCAGT
This sequence comes from Bacteroidales bacterium, assembly GCA_041667245.1. Classification (GTDB taxonomy): domain Bacteria; phylum Bacteroidota; class Bacteroidia; order Bacteroidales; family UBA932; genus Cryptobacteroides. Next base: position 2,646 of record JBAYFJ010000172.1, read on the forward strand.
CCCGTTGCGATAATCTATTGTAATTCCTCGAAACTGCTGTCGGAGTAGAACACAATGATCTTGGAGATATGCCTTCCTGCTGAGCTTGCTGAGGTCCGGATTTGCTCTTTGGCAGGCGATTTTGTGACAGGAGGCAGTGGATTTGTTGCTGTTTCAAACGGGTCGTAAGGCTTTTCAGAGCGGTTGACAGGCTTTTCCTCGTTGAATGCAGGACTTGAAGACTCTTCGACTGAATCATCGAAAGAGAATATGGAGTCATCTGTAAAATCTCTATGATGCAATTCTTGTTCAGTTTTGGTCGCAGAGTTCTTACTCTTGTACATTTTGCCTTTGCCTGTGAGAAGCCAGTCAACGTTCAGATCAGGGAATCTCTCCGTCATACTGACGAGAAAATCAAAACTCGGTTTGTTTCGTCCTTGCAGGATGTGAGACACGCTTGCCGGAGCCACGTTTAGGGTGGTTGCGAACTTGGCCTGAGTCAAATTCTCCGCGGCTAAAAATTGTTGTAGTCGAGTATCCATTTCTAAATTCAATTTTCACAAATGTAATCAAAAATATTTAGATTCGGAAATATATTTAACATTAACAAATGTTAACAATCGGTCACAGAGCAGAAAGTAATCTAGAATCCACTTAATATAATCGTGTGTAATATTCTGATTTTAAAGTAAATGAATCACTATTTCAACCGAAATTCACCTACGGGGAGGCGGCGATGAGCTTCTTTTGGTAGTATTATCTAATTTTATGCTTCAATATATTTAATATAAATCTCTGATTTATAATTGATTAACTATAATAGTGTTTCTTCATTAGTTTTTCTTATTTAACTTTTGTGAATATCATTCATCTTACAGTGAATAACGTTGAATATGGTTGTTAATATCACATTTGTTAATAAGTAAATATACAAATGTTATCAAATTAAGAGGCGTAAACTCTCACGGATTAATCCAAAATTTATGACTAAATTTGCGACGTAAATATTATTACGATGATTCCTGAAATACGAATTGAAGATTACAATTACCCCCTGCCTGACGACAGGATCGCCAAATACCCGCTCGAACAAAGAGATGCGTCAAAACTGCTAAGATACAAAGACGGAAAAGTGGACGAGTTCGTTTTCCGTGATGTTCCCTCGTTACTGCCATCCAACGCAATAATGGTCTTTAATGACACCAAGGTTGTGCCCGCACGTCTCCATTTCCAAAAAGAGACCGGAGCCAAAATTGAGATATTTTGTCTTGAGCCTAAAGATCCGTGCGAATACAACCTTTCCTTTGCGACTACGGCCGCATGCGTCTGGAAATGCGTCATTGGAAATGCAAAGAGGTGGAAAAACGATGTTCTAAATCTCTGCAACCCTGAAAATGACTCAGAAATCTCCACTATGAATCTGAAAGCGGAGTTGCTCCAAAGA
>JBAYFJ010000173.1:0-4053 GCA_041667245.1 Bacteroidales bacterium
GTCTGAACATAATAATAATTCTAAATGAGAAAAATAACTGCTTTACTTTGCGTTTTGTGTCTTCTTTCTTTCGCAGCGGGAGCCAAAAGCTCTGATTGTGTCTGGTCTCTCGGCACGTTAAATCACAATGGTAACGAATTTGCGCTTTCACCTGACGGGTATGCGAGATTCGTAGAGGGGGATTTCGGCTACGAGGACAAATACTTTTTGATAGGACATTCTGATGTCCGGAATGATTTTCCTTATGTGCTTCCAGGCCCTGCGGACACTTGGGGAGGCACTTGGCCGACATCCGGTTGGAGAACTCACGAAGTCAACATTCTTTTCAGTACTGACAAAGAACCTGATTCGAAAGCGGATTATGTTCTGAATGTGGATTTGGCTGACTATTCAAAACAATTCCTGCCATTGGTAAAAATAAGCGTGAACGGCAAATCCGAGAAAATCCAGTTGAAGGACAAGGATGGGAAATTCGTGTTTAAAAAACCGGGCCTTATGGAAAAATGCCTTGACACTCTGAGCCTAAAGGGAGATTGTTCTCTGGCGACTCCTAAGAAATTGAAGGTCAGTCTGAAAGGGTCTGATTTGAGGAAAGGGGGGAATGAAATCTCTATCACTGTCTTGGAGGGTTCGTGGATTATGTTCGACCAGATATCATTAGTTGGTAAAAGTCTAAAACTCAGCAAAGCGGAAGATTTTTATGTAAGAAATGTTGAGGCGGCTGAATATGAACTTAACGGGACTCAGCCACTTGTGGTCGACGTCGAGCATTTGAGGAATTCTCCGGAACTGTCAGTTAAAGTTGACGGCAAAATTATTTTCAAGCAGATTGTGGAACAGGGGCGCTATCAGTTCGAGGCCCCGATGGAAGGTGTGTCCACTATCATAAAAAGTAAATATGAAGTATTGTGTGACGGAGAATCCGTAGCCTCAGGGATTGTCATTCGTTCTCCTAAGAAAGAGCAGACGTTGGCGGATTATGTGGACACGAGATTGGGCACGGCACACTCCAGATGGATGATTGCTCCCGGTCCGTGGATGCCTTTCAGTATGGTAAAAGTCAGTCCGGACAATCAGAATGTTGGCTGGCAGGCAGGCTATCAGCCTTCTTTTGAGAGCGTGGGATGCTTTTCCCATGTTCATGAATGGACTCTCGGAGGCTTTGGAATAATGGCCTCTAACGGTCCTTTGGAGACGAAAGTTGGAGACGAGCAGCGTCCTGACGAAGGCTATAGGTCAAGAATTGACAAATCGACAGAGGCAGCGGGGATTGGGGAATATTCTGTTGTGCTTGAGGATTATGGAATCAAAGCGGAGGTCTCTGCAACTACAAGGTGCAGTTTCTTTAAATTCACTTTTCCTCAAGACAGGGATGATGCAAGAATCTTAGTGGAATTGCATCCTAACACGGAGTATGGCATCGACATTCAGAATGTAAAAGTCTCAAAGGTGTCTCCGACAAGGATTGAGGGCCTTTGTCATCAATTATCGAGGCAAGTTTGGAGCGATGATGCGGAGCAGGATTACACCCTCCATTTTGTGATGGAATTCGATCATCCGATGGAAAGTATGGGATCGTGGAATAATGACGATGTTGAAAATGACATTCAGAGTCTTCTGACTGGGAAGTGCAAATCGGTCGGCGTTTTTGCCGATTTCGACCCTCATAAGACACCTGTCGTGAAAGTTCGTGTGGGAATATCCCCTGTTAGCATCGCTAACGCTTCTGAAAACCTTTCCACCGAGATTGGGGTTCCGTTTGGCTGGAGCCTTGAGAAGGTGGTTGACAACCAGAAGGCAGTGTGGAATGATCTGTTCGGGAGAATCAAGATTTCGACTGATGACAGAATTGAAAAAGCAAAGTTCTATAATTATATGTACAGATCGCTTTGCAGCAGGAACATTTGGAGCGATGGCAACGGACAGTGGATTTCCACGGACGGAAAATTGCGCCAGGTTGCTGATCCTTCCCAAGACGTTATGATCGGAAGTGACGCTTTCTGGAACACTTTCTGGAATTTGAATCAGTTTTGGAATCTTGTGACGCCGGAATGGAGCAGTAAGTGGGCTCATTCGCAGCTCGCAATGTATGATGCCAACGGATTTCTTGCCAAAGGTCCTGCCGGTTTGAATTATATTCCGGTTATGGTCGGCGAGCACGAGATCCCTCAGATTGTGAGCGCATGGCAGATGGGCGTCAGGGATTTCGACGCGAACAAGGCTTTGGAGGCGGCAGTGAAGATGCAGACTACGCCTGCTCAAAAAGTGTACAAAGGATTTGCGGGTAATAGGGATATAGTCTCGTATATGAAGTACCGGTATGTCCCTTATGACAAAGGGCGATTCTCAAATGTTATGGAGTATTCCTACGATGACTGGACAGTTAGCCAGCTTGCGCTCGCTTTGGGAGAGGATGAGATTTATAAGACATTTTTGGATAGAGGATACTGGTGGAAGAATGTCATTAGTGATGACGGCTATTGTCAGATGAAGGACAGCAAGGGCAACTGGATGACTCCTTTTGATCCTTTCAGAAGCGGGGCCAATCAGCATTATGTTGAGGGTAATTCTTGGCAGCTGACATTCTTTGTCCCTCAGGACATACCTGCGTTGGTCGAGAAAATAGGTAAAGACCGTTTCCTTGAGAGGCTTTCTTGGGGGTTCAATCAGGATGAGGGATGGCGTTATAATGCCCCGAACGACCAGTATTGGGATCATCCGGTTGTCCAGGGGAATCAGCAGTCGATGCATTTCGCCTATCTGTTTAATTATGCGGGAGCGCCTTGGCTTACTCAAAAGTGGTCCAGATCAGTTCTTGACAGGTATTATGGCTATGGGATGGCGAATGCTTTCCTTGGTGATGAGGATCAGGGTCAGATGAGCGCTTGGGCGATAATGACGGCAATCGGACTATTCCAAATGGACGGCGGTACAGCAGTTAATCCTGTCTATGAGATTTCGAGTCCTGCTTTTAGGCAAATTGAGATTAATTTAGGAGGCAGATACGGTCGCGGGGACAAGTTCACCATTGTCGCAAAAAACGCTTCCAAGAAGAATGTTTATGTTCAGAGAGCTGAATTGAACGGCAAGTCTCTTGATTCTTTCTTGATTCCTGCGTCTTCAGTCCTTTCAGGAGGTACTTTGGAGTTAGTGATGGGACCGGAACCTAACAAGAATTGGGGCATCGCCGGATTCTGAACTATTCTTTTGAGAGCCTGTTTGTGAGGAGGCTGATTTGAATTTTCTGCATATTGATGATTTCGTCCTTTGAGCGGACAAGGTCGGCCATAGTAGAATTCATCTTTTCGAGCACATCGAATCTGTCTCTGAGTTCTTTAAGTTGGCCTTCATAATCATTTCTGACAGAGCGCAGTTCTTCGGCGTGCCGGTCTCTCAGAATGCCTACTTCCACGACGTTTTCCGGAGTGGCGGGATAGCCGAGCACCAACTCTTCCTCTGTGGATCCGACTATTTCCGCGATTCTTGAGACTGTCTCGCTGATCAGTTTTGTGGTGCCGGTCTCGATGTTTCTGTATGCCATTCTTGAGATGCCCAGCTTGTCGGCCATCTCCTGCTGCGTCAGATTCTTCTCTTTGCGCAAAACTGCTATGTTTTTCTTTACAGAGGGATTGTCCATATATGCATTCTATTTACTTCAGATGCAAAAATATGTAGGAAAAAGGTAGTTTTGTGTCTATAAATCATTAACAATGCTAATAAAAGGTTTGCATTTGTCAGGAAATGTGAGTTTTTGCAATATGCCGTCTTTATTATTTCTGCCGCAGAGGCCTAAAAAGCCTTTTAAACATTGTTTAGAATTTGGAAAAAGAGTAACTTTGCCACGGTTTTTTAAGGAGAGATGCCAGAGTGGTCGATCGGGGCGGTCTCGAAAACCGTTAAACTGCGTAAGTGGTTTCCAGGGTTCGAACCCCTGTCTCTCCGCCAAAAGGCTGTAGCGCCCTAAAATCCAATCGTTTAGGCGATTTGCGGCAAAAAATCGGGACATGCTGTCTATCCTACGCCATTGCCATTCGTCCGGTAAGATAAAATGGA
>JBAYFJ010000174.1:0-4018 GCA_041667245.1 Bacteroidales bacterium
AGTGCCCGCCAGCCGTATGATGCGTAAGAATAGTCAAGAGTCTGAGAGCCCGGTACAAGTTGGGAGAGCTGTAGATCCCCGTTCTCGTCTCTTGTTGCGTTCCCCCATTGCTCAGGAGTCTTGGTGCGGTACTGGTCGTGGTGATTGTAGGCATCGAAAGAGCCTTTCACATTGGCGCTCAGACCGTCGGTCAGCCACGAAAAGTCGTGTGTGACTCCTACTACCGATTGTGCGTTGTTGTAGAAATTCTGCCTGTAGCCGGTCTGCGTCAGAAGGGAATACGGGTTGGCTCCCTGTTTGTCCCCTGGACCGGGCAGGCTGCCGTTGGAATAGACCATAGGGAATGACACTGAAGGGGTCACGAGAGCGCAGGCCCAGATTGAGCCCGAGTTGGTACCGCCCTGATTCTTCTGTTCGAAAGAAGTCGCGAGTTTCATACTCAGAGAGGTGTGCCTCGTGATGTTGATGTCGAGATTCGCTCTGAAGTTGAATTTCCTGTAATATATGGAAGTGTTGTAAGCTAAAGTAGGATCCTCTTTGAAGAGTCCGTTCTCATTGTAAAAACCTCCGCTCACGTAGTATTTCACGGCACTTGTGCCTCCGCTCACGTTCACATTGGCCCGTGTGTTGCTGCTGGCTTTCTTGAATATCTCTTTGACCCAGTCCACATTAGGGTAGAGGTCAGGGTCGCTGCCGTTGATTGTCTTGTCTATATAATCCTGAGAATAGTACTCTTTGCCGTAGGCGTCATTGTACATTCTGCAGTACTGCTCGCCGTTCGCCATATCAGGAACTTTGGTAGGAGCCACCAGCCCGCTTTCCACTTTGAAAGTGACTTTAGGCTTGCCCTCCTCTCCGTTTCTGGTTGTGATAAGGACAACGCCGTTAGCGCCTCTCACACCGTAGACAGCCGTAGCCGCGGCGTCTTTCAAAATAGAGAACTCTTTGATGTCCTCCACGTCCACTATGTCAAGAGACCTTTCGATTCCGTCCACAAGAATCAGAGGAGTGGCGTTGGCACCGAATGTGCTCATTCCCCTTATCCAGAATGTAGAGCCGACACCCGGTTCGCCGCTTCTCTGAATGGATATGACACCTGACAGACGGCCTGCCAGGGCGTTCGACAGTTTGGACGCCGGCACTTTGAGAGCGCCTGGCTCAATGGTGGAAATCGCTCCGACCACTGAAACCTTTTTCTGGTGTCCGTAGCCGATGGCCACAGCCTCCTCAAGCACGTTGCTATCCTGCTCAAGCTCAATGTCTATTGTCTGAGGCCCTTTGTGAATGGCTATTTCCTGTTCCTTGTAGCCCAAAAGCGACACGCTGATGAATCCGTAGTTGCCTTTGAATGAAAGTTTGTATTTCCCGTCGCCGTCCGCTGTTGATGCGATAGGAGTGTCTTTAACCCAGACCACCGCCCCTACAAGCGCCTCGCCCGTCTTCTTGTCTCTTACCACGCCTGAGACAGTGGTCTCGTTCTCTGATGACGATGCTTTAGCGGCTGCCTTGTCTGAAGTGATAGCTACCATCTTGCCCTTTATCTCGTACTTGAACGGTGGCTTGATGACGCTGGACAGAACGCTTTGAACGGAAGCATTCTTGAAATTGCCTGTAATCGGCATTGATTCAGTTAAGTTGGCTTTTTCGTAGACGAAAGAGTAGCCTGTCTGGCGCTCGATTTCTCGGATGACGTCCGGAAGTGATGCTTCTTTGAAACTCTTGGTGAAGCTCTGTGCCAGGGCCGATGTCCCCAACAGGCAGCAGAGCAGAGTAGAGAGCAGCACTTTTTGAAAAATGTGTTTCTCCATTTTCTTGAAAAAGGTTAGTGTTAATTAATATTATTGATAGTTGTTTTTTCGTTAGTCGCGCATCGGTCGTCTCAATCTTTGTCTGTCACGAAGACGATTCCGTCCGAGGTCTTGTAGCTGATCGGCACTATGCAGGAGACTGCATCGAGGATGTCGTAAACCGACTGAGAGGCATTGAGAAGAATGCTGAATTCCTTTTCCCTATTGTTTGCGGGAACATATCGAATGTCAATCCCGTACAGAGCGCTCAGCCTTAGCAGCAGTCTGGACATAGTGATGTCCTCGTAGTCCAGTTTGTCATCCATCCATCTGATGGTTTTACTTACGTCGGTCTTTTGTTTAGTGACGTTGCCTGTGGTCATATCGTAGGTTATGCTCTCGTCCGGGACCAGACTTACGGATATGCTCGGGTTACTGAAATCTATTCTGCCTTGAAGAAGGGAAGCAGTTATCTCTTTCTCGTTGGAGTAGGCGGTGACGTTGAATTTCGTGCCTTTCACCGTGATGCTGCTATTGCCGGTTCTCACCACGAACGGGATGTCGTCATTCTTTCTGACGTCGAAGAAGGCTTCTCCGGAGAGGGTGACGTTTCTGTTCTTCTTGTCGTATTTGCTGTCGTAAGTCAGAGTCGTGGCGGAGTTCAGCCACACCGTGGAACTGTCCGGAAGCACAACTTTGCTTCTCTCCATATATTTTGTGGATGCGGTGATGGTCTCAACTGAGGATGGAAAAAACGCGCCTTTGATTGACAACCCGATCACTGCCAGCGCGGCAACTGAGGCTGCGGCAATCGAGGTGTACATAATAATCCTGTTACGACGTCTGGTCTTGATCTTCTTTTTCAGATTCTCGAAAGACTGGGCGTTCCTGAAGCTGTGCGATTTCACATCGTACCATTCTTCCTCCCATTCTCTGAAATAGGATTTGTTGTTATCGTCTTCGGAAAGAAAACTGTAAATAGCTTTCTCTTCATTGTAATCCGATTTGCCGTCAAAGTACCTGAAGCATTGGGATTTGATTTGGTTGATGTCCATAAGTTACAAGTGTTACTAATCCCATAACGATTGAAACACTTCGAACCCTACCTTATCCCAAAAACAAAATCAAAATTATTGTTTTGTTGAAATCGAAACTCTGTTTCTCGTCCTCCAGTTCGGAAGAGAACTTCTTAAGAGCTTTTGTGATGTGTTTCTCAACGGCTTTCTCGGATATGCCCAGTTTCGAGGCTATCTCCTTGTTCTTCATATCGCTGAAACGGCTGAGCATAAACACTTCCCGGCATCTCTCCGGAAGTCCGCTCATAATCCTGTACACTTCGGTCCGGAGGTCTTGGAGCATAGTTCTGCTGTCGGCTCCCTCGTTGGACATATCCCAGTTGTACAGTCTCTCCTCGCAGACGTTGTTCAATGTTGAGTTGAGGCTTTGGCCGCCGTTGACGCTATTGTGCCGGATGTGGTCGAGACAGGAGTTCCGGACCATTTTGTAGAGAAGGTGGTGCCACCGGTCAGACTCTTTCCCGGAGTATTTCTCCCAGAATTTGATGTAGACTTCTTCGACTATGTCTTCCGCTTCCGATGTGTCCGTGACGTATCTGGCCGCGAAGTTCGTGAGCCTCGGGAGGTAACTGTAGTAAAGCAGTTCCAATGTGTCCGTGTCAAGAGTCATCAAAAGATGCTTTTTTGTCCGAATTAAAAAAGCCTCCCGCGAAGGAGGCCGTCGGTTGAGATAAGAAGATTCGAACTTCTACTAAGTGAACCAAAATCACTTGTGCTGCCATTACACCATATCTCAATTCCAGACTGCAAAGATATTGTTTTTTTTTCGCCCTGCAAAATTAATTGCCCTGGCGCCTTATCTCTTGTTTTTGAAGAAAGTTGAGACCAGCGAGCCACATTCCTCGCAGCACACGCCCGAGACCGTCTCCGTCTTTGGATGAAGAAGATTAGGGCTGTAAAGAGAGAAGCCGCGTTTAGGATCCGCGCAACCGTACACCAATCGTCCTACCTGTGCCCAAGCCATTGCTGCCGCACACATAGGGCAAGGCTCGACGGTCACATACAAAGTACAGTCATTCAGATACTTGCCTCCGATTGCCTCGGTGGCTGACGTGATGGCTATCATTTCCGCATGAGCAGTGGGATCATTGAGCCTCTCGGTCATATTCCTGCCTCTCGAGATCACCCGGCCTTTGCATGCGACCACCGCCCCGA
>JBAYFJ010000175.1:0-3994 GCA_041667245.1 Bacteroidales bacterium
AAAACAGGTTTGGTAGCATCGTGGAAAGGCCCCATCCAGTCAAGAGCCCCTCTCTGAGCCGTGGTTGAGCAGTTGGCATACATCCAGTCCATACCTTTCTCGGCGAACAGAGGCATAAGTGACTGTGTCAATTCCTCGACAGTCTCGTTGAAAGCTTCGGAAGGAGTGTGGCCATGCTCTCTAAGCGTCTCATACTGAGCGGAAAGAAGACCCTGGATAGCGCCCATCAGAGTGCCTCTTTCTCCCGTAAGGTCAGAATAAACCTCGCGTTTGAAATCGGTCTCGAACAGATAGCCCGAGCCGATGGCCACGCCCAAAGCCAGAGTGCGGTCCTTAGCCTTGCCTGTGGCGTCCTGATAGACGGCATAAGAGCAGTTCACGCCTCTGCCCGCAAGAAACAGTCTGCGCAGCGATGTGCCCGAGCCTTTGGGAGCGACCATTATGACATCCACATCTTTGGAAGGGATGATTCCCGTCCTTTCTTTGTAAGTGATGCCGAAACCGTGTGAAAAGTACAATGCCTTCCCCGGTGTGAGATGCTTCTTCACTGTTGGCCATACCTCAATCTGAGCGGCGTCGGAGACCAGAAACTCGATAATAGTCCCTTTCTCGCAAGCCTCCTCAATCTCGAATAGATTCTTTCCCGGAACCCATCCGTCGCTGACGGCCTTGTCGTAGGTCTTGCCCTTGCGCTGCCCCACGATAACGTTGAAGCCGTTGTCCCTCATATTCAGTGACTGAGCAGGCCCCTGAACACCGTAACCGATGACTGCGATAGTCTCATTCTTAAGCACTTCGCGCGCTTTGTCCATTGGAAATTCCTCACGTGTTACCACACTTTCGGTAACGTCCCCGAATTTAATTTTTGCCATAATACTAACTTTTTTATTGATTGTTATTTAATTTAGATAAAACTTCTTCTCTCCGTGCGATAAACTCCTTTACCGGCTCCAATTTTTCCCTTGTGACTGAGATTCTTCCAGAACGGAAGAACTGCATAACCCCGAATTTATCCAATTCATCGTACAGTTGTTGCGTTTCCTCAGTCTTTCCCGTCTTCTGAATCACCGTGAAGTTGCTGTTCATCTCCACGATCCTGGCATTGAAGCGGGTGAGCAGATTCTCAATCTCACCGCACTCTAACAGCTTTTCTGTCTTCATTTTGTACAAAGCCAGCTCTCTGTAGATTATCTGGTCGTTGGTGTAATAGAAAGCCTTCACAACATCCACCCTCTTCTCCAGTTGAAGCACGACTTCCTGAATCTTTTTCTCGCAGCAAGAATCTGTCACTATGGTAATCGTGTGAATCCCATTTATAGAAGACGCCGAGGCCGAGAGACTCCAGATGCTCAGACTTCTTCGAGTGAAAACATTGGAAATCTGGGCCAGCAGGCCGATCTGATTTTCCGAATATATGATAACGGTGTACGTCTTATTTTCCATATTCAAACCATTCTTTGCTGTTCAACATAATTTCATTTATGCTCTTTCCGGGAGGAATCATCGGCATAACAAGGCCGTTCTCGATCACGTGAATGTCAAGTATATACGGATCGTCATTCGCGAGCGCCTCCCTCAGCCGTGGCTCAAGGTCCTCCCTCTTTTCGACCAGAGCGCTTTTGATTCCGTAGGCCGCTGCAATCTTGCAGTAGTCCGGATTGAGCATCCTGGTGGCGGAATAACGTTCATCGAAAAAGAGTTCCTGCCATTGGCGCACATTACCTAACCAGTTGTTGTTCATCAATATAATCTTGACTCCTGTGTGCTCCTGCATTATCGTTCCCAATTCTTCTATGGTCATCTGCATTCCACCGTCTCCTACAAAAAGGCAGACCGTCCTCTCCGGAGCGGCAGTCTTGGCTCCAATAGCCGCGGGGATTCCGAAACCCATCGTCCCCAGTCCGCCGGAGGTAATCATACTCCTTTTGTCGCTGAAGCGGGAATATCGAGCCGCGATCATCTGGTTCTGCCCGACGTCAGTCACTATGATCGCCTTGCCCTTAGTTATTCTTGAAACGGCGTCCACGACCTCTCCCATCCTTATGTAGACTTCGCCAGGATTTACCTCAGGGTCAACGACTTTGACCTTCTCTATCTTGTAGCATTCTTTAAAACTTTCAATCCACTCCGAATGATCATTTTTGTGAATCTTCCCGCAAAGTTCGGCAAGGACTGTTTTTGCATCTCCGACAATGCCAACAGCAGCCGGCACGATCTTGCCGATTTCCGATTGGTCGATGTCTATATGCACGACTTTCGCCTGCCTGGCATATTTGCTCACCACTCCGGTTACCCTGTCGTCGAATCTCATCCCCACAGCAATCAGTACGTCACATTCGTTGGTCTTTATGTTGTTGGCCACGTTGCCGTGCATCCCTATCATCCCTTGATAGAGTCTGAAATCTGAAGGTAAGGCACTTAGTCCCAGCAATGTGGCTCCGGCCGGGATGTCGCCTTTTTCAAGAAACGCCTTCAGCTGGGGCTCCGCATTGCTAAGCGTCACACCCTGTCCGAACACTACGAACGGCCTTTTTGCCGCATCGATCAGTTCGCCTGCTTTAGAGATGGCCTTTTCGTCAGGTTCCGGCTCGGGAACGTAACTTCTGATGAACTCGCATTTCTTGAATTCATAATCCGTCATTCCGACCTGTGCGTCTTTGGTAAAATCCAGGACCACCGGCCCCGGCCTTCCGGAACGCGCTATGTAAAAGGCTTTCGCGACAGCCCAAGCAACATCCTCGGGGCGTCTGATCTGATAGTTCCATTTGGAAATAGGGCTCGTGAGACCGATGACGTCCGCCTCTTGGAAAGCGTCCGTGCCAAGTGCGCTTGAGGACACCTGTCCCGTGATCACGATTACCGGGGTGGAGTCAACCATCGCATCGGTCACTCCCGTGATGACATTGGTGGCTCCGGGGCCTGACGTTACAATCACAACGCCAGGTTCTCCCTTGACTCTCGCATAGCCCTGCGCAGCGTGGATCGCTCCCTGTTCGTGACGTACGAGGATGTGCCTGAGCTGGTCCTTGAAGTCGTACAACTTGTCATAGACAGACATTATCTGTCCTCCGGGGTAACCGAACACTGTCTTGACACCTTCCTCTAAGAGTGAAAGCATCAACGCCTGCGATCCGCTGACTTTCTTACCTGGTTGCATATCTTACTATTTACTAAAAAACCCTCCCCGGCGTGACCGAGAAGGGTGTGTTTAAATCATATCGAATTAACAAATCACATACGCCTTCCCGGTCTCGATGCTTTTAGCACTAGACTTAGGACAATCACGACGATAATGGAAATGTTAAACATACTCTTTGTTTTTTGTTACCTTTCAAATTGTAACTGTCGCAAATCTATGAAACAGTTTTCCGAAAAGCAAGTATTTTCTCATTTAAATCATTTTAAAGGCTAAAAACCCCAGCTTAAGGCAATTAGAAATGAATTATTCACATTAGAACTTCCCAATTGGTACGCTGCGTTGAGTCCGAATCCGAAAAATCTTACGCCTAAACCGAGGGAAAAGAAAGATGGAATGTACTTTTTCTCATCACCGTAATGATACCCGGCTCTGACAAACGCGAAATCCTTGTAGGAATACTCTGCGCCCGCCTCGGCGAAAACACTGAAATCATCAGTCAGAGAGCCTACCTGAGCCATAGGAGTGACATTATGCAACTCATTAATCGCCAATGAATAGGCTGCCCCCAATTTGACCGTTGAAGGCAAACTGTAACTCACGCCCTCACCGTAGGAAATCTTCGAGCCTAAGTTGTTGGCTGTGAGCCCCACGCTCAAATCTTCAAGAACGGCGTTCGCACAAATGTCAAATGTGACCGCGTCCGCTTTTTCTCCGACCCCGATTTTGGAACTCACGTAATTTACGTTGGCCCCAACTGACAGGATAGGCAGAATTTTGAAAGCAAGACCAGCTCCGGCAGAATATTCTTCCGGAGTGAACTTGCCTTTGTCTATTCCGTTCTCATCCATAATCGTG
>JBAYFJ010000176.1:0-3825 GCA_041667245.1 Bacteroidales bacterium
ATTCCATGTGATGCTTTTAGTTGACTGCCAAAGGTCCACGGGGGTTCCGCTGTCATTGAGGTTTTTGACTGTTATGGCGCGCAGAGTGTCGTACAGACCTGATTTATCGTAAAGAAAGTCGAATCCGACGGAATGGATGTATTTGGAGTACTGGTCTTTGTCATAGACTTCGCCTATGAAAATGACATCTTTGAATTCAGTCTTGATTTTAGGAATCAGCCATTTGAAGAATTCAGATGGAACGAGTTCCACCATATCGCATCTGAAGCCGTCCACTCCTTTTTCGGCCCAAAAGCGAACTATGTCATACATTTTGTCCCATGTGCCTGTGTGGAAGGAGCAGTAGTTGATTCTGATTGTGTCAAACCAGTCCATAGTTGAAGGATCGGGCGTGTAGTCGTTGCCGGTGGCCTTTGCCGGATTTTCAAAATAGTTGTTGAGAATCGGTCCGGATTGTTCCATTAATTCGGCGAATGACTGTGTGCCTTTTCCTGCTTTTCCTCCTGCTTCCGCAAGCCAGGTCGGGATGATTCTGTACGGGAAGTCAAAGTTGCCGGACAACAGTGCGTTGCGTTCTGCGGCAAAGTCATTAGTGTTCGGCATACTGAGTGTTTTGCAGGGGTAATAGAAAAAGTCATTTTCCGCTTTCCAGTGGCAGTTCGTGTCGTCATTCTTTCCAAGAACCGGGCGGTTGACATAGGACGGGTTTTGCCCGTAATCTCGCGCGACGTGATTCGGAACGAAGTCTATTATCACCTTGAGGCCCTCATCGTGGGTACGCTTGATCAAAGACTCAAATTCGGCCATCCTATTGTCCGGATCATCAGCAAGATAGGGGTTGACATCGTAGTAGTCTGTGATGGAGTAGGGGGATCCGGCCTCCCCTTTTACGCATTGAGGGTTGGAGGGCGAGCATCCTTCCGAAGCGGATTTGGTTGAATGTCGGATTATGCCTGTGTACCAGACGTAGGAGATTCCCATATCTTTGAGGTACGACAGGGATTCTTTGTCGATTCCTGACAATTTTCCTGTTCCGTTGTCTTCGAGGCTGCCGTTGGGCTTGTTTGTTTCATTCAGATTGCCCCACAGTCGCGGAAGCATTTGATATATAATCGGTTTGTCCATTGTTGTACGTTTTTGTTCAAGAATAATCCTGTATGCCAAATCCACTTGACCTGCATATTTTGAGCCATACCCCGCTATCTTTGCTTTAACTCATTATATTTCGTTTCTTTGCAGAGGATCAAAACATAAGTTATGATACACAATGAATATAACACAACACTGAACGGCAGAATAGCAATTACCGATAACCTGTGCGCGGACGATGAACTGCGCAAAGACAAGTCTCTCTACAAGTTTATTTGGGTACGCCGCGGTAGTTGCGTCTTGACGATAGACCAAGTCCCTTTGACAGTCTGCGAAGACGAAATAGTGGCTCTGACACCTTTGCAACACCTGAATTTCGAGAACCCGTGCGAAGGGGAATACACTGCCCTCCTTTTCAACAGCAATTTCTACTGCATATTCGGACACGACAGCGAGGTGTCTTGCAACGGAATCCTGTTTCACGGAGGATCCGAGGTACTGAAACTGAAACTAACCGAAGAACAGACACAGGCTTTGACTGGAATCCTATCAGAGTTTGGCCAAGAGTATTCAAAGTCAGACACGCTTCACGAAGAAATGCTTCGAATACTTCTCAAGCGATTCATCATCACTTGTACCCGAATCGCACGCGATAAACTTGGGGTCGGAAATGATAATGAAAGGAGTTTCGACGTGATCAGACAATTCTATGTGATGGTCGATAACAATTTTAAAGAAAAAAGGCAAGTCAGAGATTATGCCCAGATGCTTAACCGCTCCCCTAAGACACTATCCAACCTCTTCAGTATATGTTCATTACCCTCCCCTCTTCAAATCATTCACGAACGAGTGACAACAGAGGCAAAAAGACTGTTGTTGTACACTGACAAGAGTGCCAAGGAGATTGCCGATGCCCTTCGATTCGATGATTATGCAGTCTTCAGCCGTTTTTTCAAAAATCAGACAGGAATGAGCGTATCGGAGTTTAAAAAAGATAATAAATCGGTAAATCGGGAATAATCGCAATCTTTTTGTGTAGAATTGCTATTGAACCGGCATCATTGTTTTCTGACCTTTGCAACATAATTTAACACCAAGAATGAAAATGAAAACTACAATCAGCAATCTGTTCGACCGCTTTCTTCACATAGCGGCATCATCTAAAAATTTAGGCTACGCTATGATGCGAGTAGCAATCTTGATTATTTTCCTGTGGATAGGAGGTCTGAAATTCTTCAATTACGAAGCGGAAGGCATTGTTCCTTTTGTGGCGAACAGCCCTTTTATGAGTTTCTTCTACACTAAAAGCGCTCCTGAATATAAAGAGTACAAACTTAAAGAAGGTGAGGCGGATGTGGTTAAAAATGAATGGCACAAAGAGAACAACACCTACGGTTTTTCTCACGCTTTGGGGATTCTGATAATGAGCATCGGTGTACTGACTTTCCTCGGTTTTTTCTCGACGAAAATCGGAATGGTCGGAGAGATCTTAGCAATCATAATGACCATAGGGACATTGTCATTCCTTGTCACAACGCCTGAATGCTGGGTGCCTGATCTCGGAAGCGGTGAGCACGGATTCCCGTTGCTGTCGGGGGCGGGACGACTTGTGATAAAGGACACGGCGATAATCTCCGGAGCATTCATACTGCTGTCAAGATCCGCAAGAAAACTTCTGAGACAAAGAGAAACGAAATAAGGATTCATAATAATGAACACAACAAAGTTTGACGCAATCATCATCGGATTCGGCAAGGGCGGAAAGACTCTTGCGGCCGATTTAGCAGGACGAGGATGGAGCGTCGCCATCTTAGAGCGTTCTGACAAAATGTACGGAGGAACTTGCATCAACATCGGATGCATTCCCACAAAGACCTTGGTACACGATGCCAAACAGGCTTTAAGACTAACCCAAGCCTCATTTGAAGAAAGGAATGATTTCTACGTAAAGGCGATTGAGCGCAAGAAAAGTGTTGTGGAGGCTCTTAGAAAGAAGAATTACAACCTTCTCTTCGACAAACCTAATGTCACGGTGTTCAACGGAGAAGGCTCTTTTCTGTCTAACGACACAGTTCAAGTCAAAAGAGATGATAAGACTGAGTTTCTTACCGCCCCTCATATTTTCATCGACACAGGCGCCACAAGCGTAATCCCGCCGATTGAAGGCGCTGCCGGCAACCCATTCGTGTACACGAGTACGTCTCTGATGGAGACCGAGGTGCTGCCTAAACGCCTTGTTATCGTAGGCGGAGGTTACATAGGCCTGGAATTCGCTTCGATGTATGCCTCATTCGGCTCAAAAGTGACTGTCCTTGAATATGGTTCAAGTCTTATTGCTCGTGAGGACAGAGACATAGCTGAGGCCGTCCGAAAGGCACTTGAGCATAAAGGTGTAGAGTTTCGTCTTGGCGTGGCTGTCAATAGTATCTTGAATGACGGTTCAAAGGCAGTGGTTCATTATTCCGATGCCGCTACAGGTATGGAATCCCACGAAATAGATGCGGAAGCCGTACTCCTGTCAACAGGGAGAAAGGCGGAGACAGCATCTCTGAATCTTGATGCGGCCGGGGTGAAAACCGATGCGAGAGGTAATATAATCGTGGATGAGCATCTGCTTACAAGCAATCCTTCCGTATATGCTCTTGGAGACGTGAAAGGCGGCTTGCAGTTCACATACATTTCTCTTGACGACTACAGAATCGTCCGAGACCATCTTTTCTCTGAAAAAGGTCGAAG
>JBAYFJ010000177.1:0-3787 GCA_041667245.1 Bacteroidales bacterium
GGCTTCAGCCTAACACCAATCTAAAAGAAGCCATCGTCACCGCACGTAAAGACGCGGGAATACACGCCACGAATATGAGTGCAATGGAAATTCCTATCCAGCAGATACTTAAGGCCCCAACCCTCTTCGGTGAGAGCGACCTGATGAAAGTCCTGCAGATGCTCCCGGGAGTACAGCCCGGAATGGAAGGCACATCGGGAATACGAGTCAGAGGCGGAGGCCCCGACGAGAACCTTATTCTTCTGGACGGCATACCAATCTACAACATAGACCATATTCTCGGAATATTCTCAATCTTCACCCCCGAAGCGGTCAAGAAAGTGACCTTCTACAAAGGAGCATTCCCCGCAAGATACGGCGGCAGAATCTCATCCATTGTGGACGTCAGAACCAATGACGGCAATATGCAGGAGACGCACGGAGTCGTCAGCGTGGGCACGCTCACCAGCAGGATACACGTGGAAGGCCCTCTAAAGAAAGACAAGACCTCCTACTCCCTGAGCCTGAGAGGAATGCACACTCTTCTGTACCAGCCGATTATGAAACTTGTTCAGGACAGCGACGCCGCAGCCAACTTCTACTTCTACGACGTCAACGCCAAACTCTCCCACAAATTCAGCGACACCGACAGACTCTATCTGAGCGTCTACAACGGTCTGGACAATCTGTATATGAACTACAACGATGACTCCAGTTACGACAACGGTGACCAAACTCAAGTCTCACGCTCCACCGACCACTCATCGGTCAAATGGGGCAACACCGTGGCCGCGTCAAGGTGGAATCACGTCTTCAGCAACAAAATCTTCTCCAACACCACCTTAGCATTCAACCGCTACTCGATGAACGTCTCGAATTTCTACAAAGAGAGCATCAAGTATAACGACACCCACTACAAGAACGACTACGAGTACCGCTACAAATCAGGGATAATGGACTGGAGCGCCAAAATGGACTTTGACTACACACCCGTCCCCAACCACCTGATCAAATTCGGAGGAGAATACCTCTTCCACACATTCCGTCCCGAGACCTGCTCCTTCAGCAACAAGGAACAAGGCAACGGCAACGTTGTCACCGACACTACATTCAACGAATTGAACGGAAAGAAGCTGCACGGCAACGAATTGTCATTATACGCTGAAGACAATTGCCAAGTAGGCGACCGTCTGAGCCTCAATCCCGGACTACACCTCTCGGTGTTCAACACAGACGGCAAGACATATCTCTCTCTTCAGCCGAGGTTCTCCGCCAAATATTCGTTAGGCGGAGGCGTCGACCTGAAGGCAGCCTATTCCAGAATGGCCCAGTACGTCCACCTTCTCGCATCCACGGACATATCCCTGCCGACAGACCTCTGGGTTCCGATCACAAAGAACATCAAACCCGTGACAGGCGACCAGTACAGTCTCGGAGCCTATTACTCGGGACTGAAGAGTTGGGAGTTTTCCCTCGAAGGCTATTACAAGAAAGTCCACAACATTTTGGAGTACAAAGACGGAATGACAGTGATGGGCACTTCCCAGAACTGGGAGGAGAAAGTCGCAATGGGAGAAGGCAATTCCTACGGAGCTGAGGTTTACATCCAGAAGACTGCCGGACGCACAACCGGGTCTCTGGCTTACACGCTGGCCAAAAGCGACAGGATATTCCGAGACGGCAGCATCAACAACGGCAAAAGGTACCCTTACAAATACGACCGCCGACACAATCTCACACTCTCGTTCTTCCACGAATTCAGCAAACGCGTAGACATAGCCGCGACTTGGGTATATACCAGCGGAGGCACCACAACCATCCCGACAAGACAGACTGTGACCATAACCCCGAACGGAGACGCCCTGTACGTGGACTACGTTCCCAACAAGAACAATTACCGTCTTCCGGCAAGCCACAGACTGAATCTCGGAGTGAACATCCACAAGCAGAGACGCCACGGTGAGAGAATCTGGAATTTCAGCATCTACAACGCCTACAACGCAATGAATCCCAACATAGTCTACACCGACACAGACTACACTTCCTCATCCTCCTCCAGCACAGTCGTGACTCAGAGAACGAGAATCAAGAAAGTGACCATTCTGCCGATAATGCCTTCAATCAGTTACACATTCAAATTCTAAGGCAATGAAAGGAATCAAAAACATACTAATAGCAGTCGCGGTTGTCCTGATAGCGGCCGGATGCGAAAACACTATAGAAGTGATAGAGACGGGAGGCGAAAAACTATACGTGATGAACGCTCTTCTTAACGCAGGCGACACCACACATTTTGTCTACCTCAGCACAAGCGAAGGCTCCAACGTCAATCCGGCGAGAGAAGCCACAATCAAATGCTACGTGAACGGGACTCTTACAGACACCGCAGTCGAAAGAGGAAGCAAATCACTGATAGCCATCTACAGTTTCAACGCCATATTCAAAGAGGGCGACGTGGTGAGACTGGAATCATCCACCGGACAGAGCGCCGAGACAACGGTGCCGAAAGCCACAGTCATAACGAAAGTGGACACCCTATCGTTCATCAACGCCACTGACAAAACCCAAAGCACCACCCAGTTCAAAGTCGGCATCAGGGACATCAGGAACGCCGACAATTATTATCGGATCCTCATTGACACGAGGATAGAAGCACACAACAAGCTCGGCAAGAATCTCGGGACCAGAATCAGCAAAAACGTGGCGCTCAACACTGATGACGAGCCACTGCTTTCCGGAGGGCTCCACTCCCGTGACGAGGACGACAAGGGAGGACTCGACTTTATGTCCAAGAACATCTACAACCTGTTCTCAGACAAATCATTCGAGAACGGCAGCTACACCCTGAAGGTAAGTTCCGGCTACTGGTCATTCAACGACTACTTCATCGAGGACCCTTACTGGACCACTGACGTCAACTATTACAACACTCTGGTCAACGTGACGATTCTATCAATGGACAGAGACACTTTCCGCTACATCAAAACCGCTGAAAGCGTGGAAGACAACGATATGTCGATGCTCGCCGAGCCGTCAATTTATCCGGACAACGTCTCGGGCGGCCTTGGCTTCGTGTCCGTCTCGATGCCGGCAGTCTTCAAAATCCGTATGCCCGAAAAGACCTTCTCAGGATTGTACAGTTATTGAGAGTAATTTCGTCGATTTGTTGCGGCAGTCTGTCGAAATAGCCGGGATGGCAATGGGAATATTTCTATTTTTGCGCTGATAAACAGATTATTAGTATATTTGCTATGGAAATGCCCACTATAAACAGAAATAAGAATAACGCAGTGATTCTGGCTCAGGTTTTCATCTGGGCCTGGCTGCTTTTGACGCCTTGCCTTATCAGTCTGTTTGCTAAAAACTCATTTCACGCCTCCGTCACTATCCTTCTGACGACTCTGAAACAGTCCTTGCCTCTTCTTTTCATTTACCTTATCGACTTCATCTTTCTTATACCAAAGTGGTTGTTCAAAGGCAAACAGAGACTGTTCGTCCTTGTCAATCTGTCATTCGCTTTGCTGCCAATCATCTTTCTGCTTCACGGGCTTCTCACTAAAGAAAACATAAGCCCCTTGGAGAGAAGTTGGCTTTACGCCGCGATCGGAATAGGAGAATTCGTGATTATTCTTTGCATCGGCACAGCAATCGGTGTGAGATACATAATGAGATGGAACACTCTCCAGATGAAGATTCAAGAGAAAAAGCTGCAAAGTGCGGAAGCGGAAGTCAAGTGGCTTAAGTACCAGCTTAATCCGCATTTTCTGTTCAACACTCTCAACAACATATCCTCGCTCACTCAGATTGA
>JBAYFJ010000178.1:0-3774 GCA_041667245.1 Bacteroidales bacterium
CTCAGTCGACAAAAGTCACAGGACTATATCAGGTCAGACCATTCAGGCCTTCTACAATTCCATCCGGTTCTGCAACCCTCTCGCGTTCGGGCTGAACTGCTCTCTCGGGGCCAAAGAAATGCTGCCTCTCGTTGAACAGGTGGCAGGTTTTAGCGATGTGCCGGTCGTATGCTATCCTAATGCGGGACTTCCGAACGAGGTAGGGGAATATGTGGACACACCTGAGAATATGGCAGAAATTATAGGATATATGGCCGAGCGGGGGTGGCTCAATGTGGCCGGAGGATGCTGCGGAACGACTCCTGATCACATATCGGCGATCTCAAAGGCTGTGTGCGGCCTCAAGCCTCACAAGGTCAATCCTGTTTGTGAATCTTTTACTGCAAGTGGCTTGGAGGCAGTGTCCTCCGCAAGCGGTTTCATCATAATAGGGGAAAAGACCAACACGGCAGGCTCAAGGAAATTCGCCAGGCTGATCAGTGAGAAAGAATATGACTCTGCTCTGCAAATCGCCGAGGAGCAGGTGAGTAGCGGTGCGGTTGTCCTTGATGTTAATCTTGATGACCCGATGTTGGACTCCACAACTGAGATGTGTAATTTTGCCAGATGCGCTTCCGCAGATCCTCTTGTGTCCAAAGCTGCGCTGATGATTGATTCTTCTCATTGGGACACTATTGTCTCAGGGCTCAAGAACTCTCAGGGCAGGTGTGTCGTTAATTCACTCTCCCTCAAGGAGGGGGAGGAGGATTTTCTGGACAAAGCGAAGAAGATCAGGGATCTGGGCGCGGCTATGGTAGTGATAGCTTTTGACGAGAACGGTCAGGCAATTACGTATTCCAGAAAGATTGCGATATGTGAGAGGGCTTACAAACTGCTAATTGACAACGGAATAGCTCCTTCAGACTTGGTTTTCGATGTTAATGTGCTTCCAATTGGGACAGGAATCTCTGATCACGATGCCTGTGCGGCTGATTTCATTAAGGCGGTAAGATGGATTAAGAAGAATCTTCCGATGGCTCACACTGTCGGAGGCGTGTCCAATGTCTCGTTCTCATTCAGAGGCAACAACGCTCTCAGGGCTATAATCAATTCAGTTTTTCTTCATAATGCCATAACGGCGGGACTGGATATGGCCATAATCAATCCCGGAAAAATCATTCCTTACGAGAACATAGACAAGGATGTCTTGAAGACTGTGGAGGCGTTTGTGCTTGACACTGAGCCTGATGCGTTGGGGAAAGTCATTGAGCTCGCCCACTCTCTTAAAGAGGAGACTTCCGGTGAGGTGAAGCCTGAGGCTGACTGCTACGGTCCTGAGGAGAGGGTCGAGAATGCGATTTTCAAAGGGCAGAACGTGGAAGAGAAGGCTCTGGACGAGTGCTATGAGAAGCGCGGTTCCGTGGTTGATGTGATTGAGGGGGTCTTTATGAAAGGGATGGAGAAAGTAGGGGAGGAATTTTCCAAAGGAAAATTGTTCCTTCCTCAAGTTCTGAAATCCGCAAAGGTTATGAAAACGGCCGTGGACTACCTCAGGCCTCGGATGAAGACTTCTGAATCGGCTGCCGCCAAGCCTCTTTATGTCATCGCCACGGTCAAAGGCGATGTCCACGACATAGGCAAGAACATAACTGCAATGGTGCTTGGATGCAATGGTTTCGAAATTGATGATCTCGGAGTTATGGTTGATAATGAGGTGATTATCCGCGAGGCTTTGAAACGAGGCGCTGAGTTTGTGGGCGTAAGCGGTCTTATCACTCCTTCTTTGTTTCAGATGCAGCAGTTGTGCGAGTCGCTCCATTCCATTAATTCTGACATCGTACTCTTCGTGGGAGGTGCCGCGGCTTCTTCCGTGCACACGGCTGTGAAACTGGCTCCGCTTTACGAACACGTCTTCTATAGTCCTAATGCCTCTATGAGTGCGGTTATGGCTAAGCGTTGCCTTTCGGACAGAGAGGCATTTGAGAAAGAGGAACATTCTAATCAGCTGAAGATAAGGGAATTGTACGAGATTAGCCATTCCGGTTCTGTCTCAGTGGCGAAGAAGGAAAGCTTTGCGAGCGACTGTTTCCCTAAGAATGTCGACATTCCTTCTGTCGCTCCTGTGGAGTTGCCTCTTGAGAAGGTTATTCCTTTTTTTGACTGGGATATGTTCCTTCTCACGCTCAATGTCAAAAGAAATGAAGGTGACCCAAGAGTGGCTGGTTATCTTGAGGAGGGACAGAAAATCTTAACTGAATGGCATGAGCGCGGCTATATATCCCTGAAGTATTCCTATAAGTTCTTCCGTTCATTTGCTGAGGGGAACATAATTTTTGCCGACGGAATCGAGTTGCCGATGCTAAGGAATGAAGGCGGAAGTCCTGATTGTCTTTGTGATTATCTCCCTGACAGAAGTCTCGGCTTCAGGTCTCCTTTCGGTTTCTTCGCCATAAGTGTATCTGGTCCTGAATCGGAATCTTTTGATTATGAGAACTTTATCGCAAGGGCTGTTCGGGTGAACGTAGCGGAGGCGGCGTCAAGGTGGATGGATGAGGCGTTTCGGGAATATGTCAGCGAGGAGTTTAAGATTATTAAGCCGGCCATCGGTTATGCCGGTTGTCCCGATCACACGATGAAGGCTGATGTCCTGAAAGTTCTGGGCGGGGAAAAGTTGGGGATAAAACTGACTGAAAGTTATGCTATGATTCCGGATGCTTCCATTTGTGGCTTCGCTCTATTTAACAAATTTGCCAAGTACCCTGAAGTAAAGCGGATAAGTAAGGCTCAGTTGTGCGGATATGCCGAATTACGTGGTATGTCCGAGGCTGAGGCGGAACAATTTTTAGGTTTTTTGTTATGAGAATATCGCAGTTGTTGACAACTTCAAAGAGGCCTTTTCCGTCTCTTGAGATTGTGCCCCCTCTCAGTAAGCTCGTGAAGGAGGATTTGTACAGGATGCTCGATGTGTTCGAGGGCGGTTGCAAGTATGTGAACGTGACGTCTCACAGGGATGAGTTTCAGTTCGTTCCTGACGGGAACGGTGGCTTCACCCGGCATCTGGTACGTAACAGAATCAGCCCTGTGGCTGTTTGCAGCGTTATTCTGGCGAGATACGATGTTGAAGTGATCCCGCACGTCATTTGTGGCGGCTATTCTGCGGAGGAGATTGACAGCCTTCTTTCTGATTTTAATTTTATGGGGATTAACAATGTTATGGCGTTGCGTGGGGATTCCCTTGTCGGCGAGAAACGGTTTTCTCCGGTTAGCGGCGGATATGCTCACGCAAGTGAGCTTGTGGAAGGGATACGGAGATTCGAGACTGAGAACGGATGTCATTTCTGCATCGGTGTCGGCGGATACCCGGAGAAGCATTTCGAGGCTGTGAACATAGAGACTGACATAAAGAATCTCGCGCTTAAGGTGAAAGCGGGGGCAGATTACATTACCACTCAGATGTTTTTTGACAATGAGAAGTTTTATGATTTCGTTGCCCGTTGCAGGGCCGAGGGCATAACCGTTCCTGTTGTACCCGGTATTAAGCCTCTTACTACGGAAAAGCAACTTAGTTATCTTCCGAGTGCTTTTCACATCAGTCTTCCGGTGGAGCTTACGAGCGTTGCTTCCGGCAGTAAGGAAAAGATAAAGGATGCCGGCCTCGAGTGGTGCGTGGCCCAGTGCAAGGATCTCATTGCCCACGGTTTCCCCAACATCCATTACTACGTCGTGAACAGCGCCCAGTCTGTCAAGTCCGTGATTGACAAAGTCTTCTGAAGCCTCCTTTCCGTTCAGCGAATC
>JBAYFJ010000179.1:0-3764 GCA_041667245.1 Bacteroidales bacterium
AACTTAAAGGCAACCAGGCAACGCATTGCGGTTCACAGCGCGATGCTCAGTCTCGGGCACGCCTCGGCCGAAATGGTCAAAAGGGAGATCGAGGAAGCGGGAGAGGAACAGATCACTGTAGCGTCAGTGTACAACACTCTCGCTCAGTTGGCTCTGCTCGGCATCTACCAGCACAGATTCAGCAGCAACAACATAATGTACTTTGACATCAACACATTCAGGCACATTCATTTGTACAACAGCGAAGAGAACACTTACAAAGACGTAATTGACGAGGATGTCATAGATTACGTTAGCGGGTGGCTCTCAAAACGCAGGTTCAAAGGCTACACGGTGGACGGATTCGACCTACAGATCATCTGCAGGCCTACGAACAGAAGATTGAGACATAACAAACCAACAAATAAAAAGTAATGAGAAAATTTTTAATTAGCGTACTTTCTTGCGCTGCGGCTTTCGTGGTCGCGACTTCGTGTAACAATGATGACGGCATCTTGTACACGACACTGACATTCGGAGAGATGTCTTACGGCACAAAATTCCTTACCGACGACGGGGACATCTTCCAAATCGTCAAAAACAGCACTTCCAACGACCTTCTGATGCTTTCAAGAATCATCGGTCAGTTCAACGTGCTCAACAAGACCGAGGGAGGGGCGGAAAATGAATATGACACGGAACTTGTGGCTTATGCGGAGCCTGTCATCCACGATCCCGTGCTTACTTCGGAATCTTCAGATGAAATTTTAGGCAAAGACCCGATAGAATTAGGTCAGGGCTGGATTTCAGGGGGCTATTTCAACATAAGATACGGAATCACCATTAAGAAGAGCTCGACCACAGTTCACGACATCAATCTTGAGTTTGATGACAAGAGGAGTAATGACAAGACTCTTTATTTCGTTCTCAGGCACAACGGGCATTCGGAAACACTCAGCAACACTGAGATTGAGACAAGCAAGCTCCAATACACCGGTGGCTACGCTTCTTTCCCAATCAAGAGCCTCATTCCTGAAGGCACACTGGAAGCAGGGAAAAATTCCATCAAGATCGTTATGGAATGGGAGTGGTACACAAATGACGGCATCCAGCTTCTCAGAGAAACCGAGAGTCATTCTGACAACACCACCTACAACTATTAGATCGGAAACCAAAGGCTTGGTTTCACAGCACAAAACTAAAAAGCAACGGATTGAAATCAATCCGTTGCTTTTTTTGTAGTCCCGACAGGAATCGAACCTGTATTTAAAGTTTAGGAAACTTCCGTTCTATCCGTTGAACTACGGGACCCGGAACTCTCAAACTGCCTTACCTGTCAAGTCTATTCACTTGTGCCTTTGTCAACAATCTGACGGCCTCTGTAATAACCGCAATTAGGGCAAACTCTATGATAAATCACAGCTGAACCGCAATTAGGGCAAACGCTCAATGTAGGAACAGCAGCGAAATCGTGAGTTCTTCTCTTGTCTCTTCTTTGCTTAGAAAACTTGTGTTTCGGATGTGCCATAATATTATAATTTAAAATTTTTATCTTAAGTTCTTGTCCTTCAAAAGCTCTTTTATAGCTGCGAAAGGACTGTCAATCAATTCTTTCTCCACCACTTCATCTTCATCATCTTCCGACTTGAGAAACTGTACCGCCTTTTGGTTGCACTCACCGTCTTTGTGCACTCTCTTCAAAGGCAAAGACAGCAAAACATAGTCGTGGACTATCTGACTCAAATCAAGTTCTGAATCATCCTCCGACAGACACACAATCTCCCGACCATCCTCTTCAAGATCCTCGTTAGAGGACGACTCGCTCACGAACTTCACGCTCAACCTCACCGTTCTCCCAATCGGAAGAGTCAAATCTTCAAGACATCTGTCGCATAACACGGTAATATCTCCGACGATCTTACAATCCACCCCGATGTAATGGCCCGATCTCTCCACACTTACTCCCACTTCCAAATCCGCGTCCTCCACCTCGGAATTCTGAAAACTCTCAAAAAACTTTTTGTCGGCTTTGAAGTGAAATTCGTTCAACCCCGAAGCCAATCCATTTAAAGGTAATATAAAATTTTCGTCCATAATCGCCTAAAAATAGATTAAGGGATGCAAAGGTAAGAATTTTTTTAATATATTCAATCTTCTTCCCCTGTTTTTCTCTTGCGCTCAGTAGGATCCAGAATAGCCTTCCTGATTCTCATGAAATGAGGTGTAATCTCCACCATTTCATCATCATTGATGTACTCCAGAGCCTCCTCCAAAGAGAATTTGATCGCAGGAGGAAGAACGATCTTCTCGTCACTTCCGGCTGCGCGGACATTGGTGAGCTTTTTGGTTTTGCAGACATTGATGTTCAAATCTCTCTCCCTGGTGTGCTCCCCGAGAACCTGTCCGACATAAATGTCCTCTCCCGGGTTCACGAAGAAACGGCCTCTGTCCAACAACTTGTTCATAGAGTATGCAATCGCCTGTCCTGTCTCCAGAGACACAAGCGAACCGTTGATTCTATGCTCGATGTCACCTTTATATGGTTGATATTCCTTATATCTGTGAGCGACGACCGCCTCTCCCTGAGTTGCGGTGAGCAAATTGCTTCTGAGTCCCATCAAGCCCCTGGTAGGAATGTCAAATTCCAAAAGTGTTCTGTCCCCTCGCGGCTCCATATGAAGCAAAGCGCCCTTTCTTCTCGTTGCAATCTCGATTGCGGCACCAACGAACTTTTCAGGAACCTCGATGGACAAATCCTCGATTGGCTCGCATCTCTGCCCATTGATAGTCTTGTCCAGAACCTTTGGCTCGCCGACCTGCAACTCGAACCCTTCCCTTCTCATCTCCTCAATAAGCACTGAGAGATGCAGAACGCCTCGTCCGTAGACTATGAAAGAATCCGCATTAGGACCCGGCTTCACGCGCAGAGCGAGATTCTTTTCCAACTCCTTGTCAAGACGTTCTTTAATGTGACGGGAGGTCACGAATTTGCCGTCCTTTCCGAAGAATGGGGAATTGTTGATTGTGAAAAGCATACTCATAGTAGGCTCGTCAATTGCGATAGGCGGAAGCGCCTCCGGATTTGCATAATCAGCAATCGTGTCACCGATTTCGAACCCGTCAATGCCCACTACCGCACAGATGTCTCCGCACTGAACCTCTGAAACATCTTTCTTCCCGAGACCGTCAAACACCATAAGCTGCTTGATTTTCTGCTTCTGCACGATGTCATATCTTTTGCAGAGACTGATGTTCATTCCCGTTGCCAGAGAGCCTCTGGTCACTTTCCCCACTGCTATACGGCCGACGTAAGGGGAATATTCCAACGATGATATAAGCATCTGAGGAGTGCCTTCCACCTGCTTTGGAGCAGGGATAACTTCAAGAATCGCATCCAGCAATGCTGTAATGTCAGTGGTAGGTTTTTTCCAGTCGTCTGACATCCAACCTTGCTTGGCGCTGCCGAAAACAGTACGGAAATCCAACTGGTCCTCAGTTGCGTTCAAAGAGAACATCAAATCGAAGACCTCTTCCTGAACCTCGTCAGGACGGCAATTGGGTTTGTCCACTTTGTTCACTACGACGATAGGCTTTTTGCCCATTTCCAGAGCCTTCTGGAGCACGAATCTGGTCTGAGGCATACAGCCCTCGAAGGCGTCCACCAGAAGCAGTACGCCGTCGGCCATATTCAAAACCCTTTCAACTTCTCCTCCGAAATCGCTATGACCGGGAGTGTCGATAATATTGATTTTGGTGTCTTTGTACACCACCGAGACATTTTTCGC
>JBAYFJ010000180.1:0-3736 GCA_041667245.1 Bacteroidales bacterium
GAATCGGCCCCTCCGTAAAGGAAGCCCACCATTCCCACGGCAAAACGCTTGCTGACAGTGCTGCCCTTGCATTCGATAGGAATCCAGTTCACACAGTTCTCCACTCTGGCTCCGTAACTTACTCCGGCAATCACACCGGCATCAATTCTGTCGTCCGCCGACACAGTGAAAGAACTCTTGTCATTGCTTTCGGCACCCAGAACGAGATTGGACACCGCGGCTCCGTCAAGAATGCCGAACAGGCCGTAGACAGTGCCTTCTCCGCTGAGCTTGGCCACCATCTTGAGATTGCGTATGCTGTGTCCCTGACCGTCGAAATGGCCTTTGAACGAAGCACCCTCATAAGTTGAATTGTGCTCGCTGCCACTTGTCACGCTGTGGAACACTCCGTTGCCGATAGGAACCCATTCAGCAACAGAAGACAGGTCTATGTCTGAAGTTAGAATAACATCCATATTCTGTGCGCCTGAAGCTGAATTGACATCCTGAGCGAACTGAACGAGATCGCTGGCGGAACCGATTTCAATGGTGGAATCGGAAGCCTTGCTGAAGAAAAGAGGTCTGATGACAGTGTGTTCGGCAAGGTCGTAGGCGACCAGAATCACATAGCCGGACTTGAAGCCGCTCTCGAAAGAAACCTTGACCGTGTGAGTCGTCTTGTTCATCTCCGCCTTAATGTTTGACGCTTCGGCTATCGCCACAATCGCGTCTGACGCATTCGTGCCCACTGCTTCGTAAGTGAACTCCACGGGAGTAGCGAGGTCTACCACGGCCGTGTTGGAAGCAGCCGAAACAGTCAGATTGAGAGCCTGCTGCACCGGCAAAGTCAGAAGAGACCCGTTGCCCAGAGTAATCTCCAGATTGCCGCTGCCGTTGACAACGACTTTGCTGAACACGCTGCTTTCTCCGTTCGCAGCCTTTATTGGAGCCCCGGAAGCATCTTTGAGAACGACACCGTCCACGGTCCAGTAGCCTTCACTATTGGCCGAGAGCACCGGAGTCTTTCCGCTGACAGGGACTTTCGCTCCGTCCTTGTCCGGAAGAAAACTCTCCACGCCGTCTGTTGAAGTCACTGTCCAGTAGTAAAGATTGGATGTTTTGTCCAGTTTAACTCCAAGAAGAGGGACGTTTATCATCTGATCCATAGTCGCAACGACAACCGTCTTGGATTCGCCTGTACTTGTCAGATATGTTATCACATACTTGCCTTCCGAATCCTGAGAAACCGCAGTAATTACATTGCCGCTCGTCAGCTTGCTCAGAGAAGTCAGTTGGGAATTCATCCCGTCAATCTGAGACTGGAGTTTCTCGATTTGAGCCTTGACGCTGTCTATCCTATCGGCCAACGACGAATCGTCGTAGGAGCATCCGAACAGGAAAACCGCTGTCAATAAGCAAATTATATATTTAATTGTCTTTTTCATCGTGTTCCGTTTTAGAGATTTTGAGAAGGATCATAGTAGTCCGCATTCTTGTAGCAGAAGGCGTTGTCGTTGGTGGCGTCAGGCGCTGCGGAAGGATTGTCTTTGTAAGTGTCCCACTCGCCCACCTTGCCTCCTTTGACACATTGTGTGACAATGCCTTTGGCTCCATAACCACAAGCCCATCCAGGCCCGTGCTGAGGGGCTCCGTCGGAATAGGTGATGTTGGAAAGTATGATTCCTTTGTTCACGCAACCGGTTATCTTGAGATTGGCGTGACCTGCGAAACCGCCCGCCCTGCAACCGATCTGAGAGAAGACGTTGCCTGAATTGGTGCAGTACTCGATGATGTTCGCTGTGTTGGTCGAGCCTCCGAGAATACCGCCCATTCTCTTGTAATTGTAGTAATCCCTGCTGCCTTCGAACTGTCCGACTATGTCGTCCTGAACAAGTCCGGCATTGGTGCAGTTGCTGATTTTGGAGAATGTGGTCTCATCCGTCTTTCCTCCCATCGAGCCGGCTATTCCGCCGCCTCTTCCCGTAGGGGAACTGATTGAGCCGTAGTTGGTGCAATGATCTATGAAAGACCCGCCGTCGAGCACGAAACCGCAGATTCCCGCGACATTCATTCCTGTGCCTCCGTTGGCCGTGTTGGAGATCTTTCCAGTCTTGACAGTGCCTGTGTTGATGACAGCGTCAGCCTTGTCAGCCCCTCCGATAGTGGTCCCTTTGATACATCCCGCAATGCCTGAGAGCATCATAAGGGTGCCGGCAGGATTATCTCCGGTAAGGACCACGGAGACATTGTTTTTCACATTCTTTATGACCGAAGTCTCGGCATAGCCGGCGACGGCTCCCACCGAAACCACGTTCGCGCTCGTTCCGGTGACTGAAATCTGATCCGCGTCTGAGCCTAACACCAGATTCTCGATTGTGGCGTCCTTTATGGCTCCGAAGAATCCGTGGAGCTGTGTGTCAGCGTTTTCGGCATTGAACGACCATTGTATTCCCTTGATAGTAAATCCTTGACCGTTAAACACGCCCGTAAACGGATTCACAAGATTATTGAATGAAGGCTGTCCGGTTGCGAGAGCCGAACCTATAGGTGTCCACTCCGTCAACCCCGTTAGGTCTATGTCGTTGAGAAGCACGACTTCTCCCTGATCATTCTGCCACCTTTTCAGGCTCGCGCCGGCGTTGACAGCCTTAGCGAACTGCACGAGATCAGCTCCTGTGGATATACCGGGGACCGTAGGCCCTACGGCAATCTTTGGAGACTGACGGACAACCACTGAAACAGTCACGTTGTACGGCTTGTTGGTGAAAGTGACTGTGCCTTTTCTGTCGGCTCCGAGGTCATTCTCATAGTAATCGGCAATGAAATTGTGCTTGGTCGTGACCATCTCCGCCTTTGTCGGGGAGATCTTGAGCCAGGAAGCGCAGTCTTCGGAGATTGACATCTGATAGTCAATGTTGTGGGAAACGGAGATGGAGAATTCCGTCATATCCCCGGGCAAAAGAATCTCAGTGCCTGTGCCGTAAGCGTTGTCCCAGACAGGCTGGTTGATTTGGGCGGTTCCAGCCGTGAAGAACAGAGGTTTCAGAACCACATTCTTTCCGGAAGAGACCATAATGACAGTGTTGCCCTCTTCCGCTGAAGCGTCAAGCGTCACTGTGATCATCTTGGTGAATTTGTCGATTGAGACCTCGACATTGTAGGCCGTGAAGTAGTCCACAACCGCATCCGCAGCCATTGAACCGGTCACGGTGTAGCTGATTTTTACCGGCTGACTCTTGTCGGGGATAGGTGTAATCGCAGGAGTGGAGAACGTTATTCCCAAAGCCTCGTACATCTTCACGCTGAATGAACTGCCGTCAGCGAGAGTGAAGATCACCAGACCGGTTGTCTCGTCATAATTCACGCTTGAGAACAGATTGTTGGACACGTCGGAGGCAAGGATTCCGGCTCCTGAAGCGTCAGTCACCCTCACGCCGTTCACTGTCCAGAATCCTTCCGAATCGATGGACACTTCGGGTTTTTCCCCTCCTACCGGCATCATCTGCCCGGCCGAATTGAGAATCCAGCTGTAAGTGGCTCCGTTGTCGGAAGTCTTCCTCCAATAGAGCTTGCCGTCCGTGAACTCGCCAGCGCTGACCACAGGAAGAGTCGTCACATCGCTTCCGAGAGCGAGAGTCAGAGTCTTCTCTTCCCCTCCGGCATTCATATATGTTATAACATAATTTCCCTTCTCATCATTTCCAAGATAAGAAATGAAGCTGCTGCCCGCCAGAGAGGAAAGAGCGGTTATCTGGTC
>JBAYFJ010000181.1:0-3732 GCA_041667245.1 Bacteroidales bacterium
AAAAACATAATCCTCAGCCGCAACAGTCCAGGCCACAGCAACCGGACAACCACCTGACGAGTCCATTGCAGCCAATTCAAAATCAGATTGTTCCCGATATTTTACCGGAGGCTGATATGCCTGAAGAAATGATGGAAACGGAAGCGATTCCACAGGTAGACGGCAAAGAATTCATTCACCGGCTCTTCAATGATTTGAGCGATGACCCGTCACAGGAAATTCACAATAAGAGAGATTACAAACAGAATCATCAGAAAGGTAATAACAAGTTTCAGCAACAGGGCAAACAGCAGCAGCCTAAAGTTGAGTTCGAGGGTACAATCGAGGCTACCGGCGTACTTGAGATAATGCCGGACGGCTATGGTTTCCTTCGCTCCTCGGATTACAATTATCTCAATTCTCCTGACGACATTTATGTCTCTCAGGGGCAGATAAAGTCCAATGCGCTCAAGACAGGAGACACGGTCACGGGTGAGATCAAACCTCCGAGAGAAGGAGACAAGTACTTTCCTCTCGTGAAAATCAAATTCATCAACGGTAGGACTCCTGAATATATAAGAGACAGAATTCCTTTTGATTTCCTGACGCCTCTTTTCCCTAACGAGAAATTCAATCTTCTCGGACACGGACATGCGTTTGACACCTCTTGCAGAATCGTGGATATGTTCACTCCTATCGGCAAAGGACAGAGAGGACTTATAGTCGCTCAGCCAAAGACCGGTAAGACTATGCTGCTCAAGGCTATAGCCAATGCCATTGCGGACAATCACCCGGAAGTGTACGAAATAGTGCTGCTTATCGATGAGAGACCTGAGGAGGTCACCGATATGAGCAGAAGCGTAAAGGCGGAAGTTGTTGCTTCAACATTCGATGAACCTGCTGAAAGACACGTCAAAGTGGCGAATATGGTGCTGGAGAAAGCTCGCAGAATGGTTGAGTGCGGACACGATGTTGTCATTCTGCTGGACTCAATCACCAGACTGGCAAGAGCTTACAATACAGTTCAACCGGCTTCAGGCAAAATCCTTACCGGTGGTGTGGATGCCAACGCTCTACAGAAACCTAAGAGATTCTTCGGAGCAGCCCGTAAAATAGAGAACGGAGGATCTCTCACTATTTTGGCCACAGCCCTAACGGACACAGGCTCAAAGATGGATGACGTGATCTTCGAGGAATTCAAGGGCACCGGCAATATGGAGCTTCAACTGGACAGAACTCTTTCCAACAGAAGGATTTTCCCTTCAGTCAATGTGGTCCTTTCCAGCACCAGACGAGACGATCTCCTCTATTCACCTGACCAGGCCAACAGAATCTGGATTCTTCGCAAGATGCTTGCTGAGATGAATCCTATCGAAGCAATGAACTTTATGCTCCAGCTGATGGACGAGTACAAAACAAATCAGGACTTACTTGACAATATGAGTAAAGTAAGTCCCAAAGATATGCGAAACTATGATTATTAGTGGTTTCGGCCGCTAATATTCGTCCCAAGCTTTAATCTGGATGTCTTCCATCCCCATTGAGCAGAATGCGCGGATAAAGGCGGTAGCAAGTCGAGCGTTAGTGAAGAGCGGTATATTGAAATCAATTGCCGCTCTTCTTATGTCATAGCCATTGTTCAATTCCTCTTCCGAGAAGTTCTTCGGTATGTTTATGACCATATCAACTTCCTTGTTCTGAATCATTTCCAAAGCCGGTTTAAAGCGTCCCTTGAAGTTGGGGTTCTCGCACTCGCTCGGCCACAGGACCTTCGTGCAAGGTATGCTGTTCTCTATGAAATACTTGTAAGTGCCGGAAGTAGCGTAAAGATCGTATCCATTGGCGGAGAGCAGTTTGCATGCCCTGAGCATATCGGCTTTCTGGAGAGCGTCTCCCGTGGAAAGAAGAATCTTCTTTTCAGGGATCGTGTTCCCGACTGCGAGAACAGATTTGAGAAGGGCTTCGTTCAGATCGTCTCCCAGACATCCCACCTCTCCTGTCGATGACATATCAACTCCGAGCATAGGATCAGCTTCCTCAAGTCTCGCGAATGAGAACTGAGAGGATTTCACTCCCACATAGTCAAGGTCGAAGGCACTCTTCTGCGGAGCCACGGGATGTAGTCCGAGCATTACTTTAGATGCTAATTCTATAAAATTGATTTTCAGCACTTTGGAAACAAACGGAAAGCTCCTCGATGCTCTGAGGTTGCATTCAATGACCTTGATTTCGTTCTCTTTTGCGAGGAACTGAATGTTAAACGGTCCTGAAATGCTGAGAGCGCCGGCAATTTTACGAGCGATTTTCTTGATTCTTCTGACAGTCTCAACGTAAAGTTTCTGAGGCGGGAACTGAATCGTAGCATCACCGGAATGCACACCGGCATATTCAATGTGCTCGGAGATTGCGTAAGCGAGAACTTCACCTTCGTCGGCCACCGCATCGAACTCTATTTCCTTGCACCTTGACATAAATTTACTGATCACAACCGGGTGTTCCTGAGACACTTCCGTCGCAAGAGAAAGGAAATGCCTAAGCTTCTCCTCATCGTAACATACGTTCATCGCCGCACCGGAAAGCACGTAGGAAGGTCTTACCAGCACGGGGTAGCCTACTTTCTCAATGAACTTGTCCACGTCTTCAATAGTAGTAAGCTCGCTCCACTCCGGCTGATCTACTCCGAGGGAATCCACAATGCTTGAGAATTTGTGTCTGTCCTCGGCCTTGTCGATGTCTTCCGCCTTTGTGCCGAGAAGGGGAATATTGTGTCCTGAGAGCTTGAGGGCCAGATTGTTTGGAATCTGACCTCCAACGCTGACCACAACTCCGTGAGGATGCTCCATCTCGCAGATGTCCATCACCCTTTCGAATGTGAGCTCGTCGAAATAGAGTCTGTCGCATTCGTCGTAATCAGTGGACACGGTCTCGGGATTGTAATTGATCAGAACCCCTCTGTAGCCTTGCTGCCTCATAGTCTTTAGACAAGTGACCGAACACCAGTCGAATTCAACGGAACTGCCTATTCTGTAAGCACCTGAACCAAGGACTATAACTGACTTGTCATCATTCTCATAAACAATGTCATTTTTAGTACCGTTATAAGTAAGATACAGATAGTTTGTCGCAGCCGGATACTCTGCGGCAAGCGTGTCGATCTGTTTGACGACCGGAACTATGCCTAATGATTTCCTGTATTCCCTTACGTGATCCTGCTTCGTAACGATTGAATCATTGTCTTCGTAAATCGCTCTCTGAATCTGGAAATCCGAAAATCCCTGCTGTTTGGACAACTTCAAAAGGTCGAAAGGAACATTTTCTACCGCAGAGTATTTCTCGAGTTCAGTGTAAGTGTGCGTGATGTTGGCAAGCTTGTCCAAAAACCAATTGTCAATCTTGGTGAGTTCGTGAATCTGTTTGACGGAGTAGCCTGCGTTCATAGCCTTCGCTATGACGAATATTCGCCTGTCAGTCGGCTCTTTAAGGGCCTTGTCCACATCCGCCACTATAAGTTCTTTGTTACCGACGAAACCGTGTGCTCCCTGACCGATCATCCTGAGGCCTTTCTGTATGGCTTCCTCGAATGTGCGTCCTATAGCCATCACTTCGCCCACGCTCTTCATACTGGAGCCAATTTTCCTTGAGACTCCGTGGAATTTCGACAGATCCCAACGAGGAATCTTGCACACTATGTAGTCCAGAGCAGGCTCGAAAAACGCCGGGGTCGTCTTGGTGACTGAATTCTTTAGATCGAAC
>JBAYFJ010000182.1:0-3702 GCA_041667245.1 Bacteroidales bacterium
AAGGCCGGCTATGCCACTGACCCCGCATATCCGTCGAAGCTCATTAAGTTGATCGAGGATTATCAGCTCTATGACTATGACACTATGACCTTGGAGGAAGCCGGTTCTCAACATACCTTTGAGCCTGACATTTCTTCCGCGGATGTCCGGAAGATGACAAAGGCAGAGAAGCGTCAGTTGAAGAAGGCGCAGAGACGGGCGGGAAAGCATAAATCTGAAGGCGCGGAGGAGGTAAGGGACGTTATTCCGGCTTCTCCTCTTTCAATAGAGGCTCCCAAGGCTTTGGAGCAGGGGCAGATAGAGGAATTCAGATTTTCTCTGTCAAGGCAGATGTATTCCAAGAACGGAGTGCCTTTCGTTTATTCCATAGAAGGTGAGACCTATGCCTCCATCGCTTCCAGTTATCATCTGTTTGTCAAAGAACTGCTGAGGTTCAACGACTTGGATGCCACGGAAGAACTCCTGCCTGGGACTTTAGTCTATCTTCAGCCCAAAAAGTCAAAGGCTGCTAAGGGACTTGACAAGTATATTGTCGGTGAGAATGAGGAGGACTTGAGGGACATCAGTCAGCGTTTCGGCGTGAAAGAGTCTTCAATCCTGAAGCTCAACAAGTTTACCTCCGATTTCGTCCCTCAGGAGGGCGACACCATTCTTCTGCGCTAATCTTTTTGACTATAATTTCAAGGATTTTACGTAAGTTTGTGTAAATTGGATGATATGAAAAAGAAGAATACCTATTTAATCATAATTGGCATTGCGGTACCGGTTCTCATCCTCGCCGCATTGGCGGGATGGCAGAAGTACAGCGATTTCAGAAGGCCGAATTTCGTGAAAGAGACAGTCCTGCTGGTCTATCCGGCGACGACCGCCCAAGACGTACTCGATCAGCTTGTAGACAGCTCTGAAGTCAAAAGGCCGGCAAGCCTGGAACGAATGTTCAAGCGGCACGGCGTCCAGGACAACATAAAGCCCGGAAGGTACGTCATCAAACCCGAGTACTCAAGCAGGTACTTCGCCCTGATGCTCAACAACTGCTGGCAGACACCCGCGATGCTCGTTTTATCAGGTACTATCAGAACCAAGACATCACTGGTGAAAAAAATCAGCAGCCAGATGATGGCGGACTCAGCAAGTGTTGCCGCCGGCCTCAAAGACAGCGCGTTGCTTGCCTCGGTCGGCTTTGATACCACAAACGTCTTCTCACTCTTTATCCCCGACTCCTACCAGATGTACTGGACAGCTTCGGTACAAGAGATTTTAGTCAGGATGAAAAAGGAATATGACACTTTCTGGACCGATGAGAACAAAGCCCTTGCCTTAAAGCAAGGACTGTCACAGGCGGAAGTCTCAGTCCTCGCATCCATAGTCAGCGGCGAAACCAGATACGAACCCGAGATGCCTTCCATCGCGGGAGTCTATCTCAACAGACTTCACCGCGGGATGAAGCTCCAGGCAGACCCTACAGTCGCTTACTGTTTCGGCTACAAGCTGAACAGAATAATGTCAAAGCAAACGAGATTCGACTCTCCTTACAACACTTACAGAAATTACGGATTGCCGCCGGGACCCATAGCAGTACCTTCAAAGGCCTGTCTGAATGCCGTGCTGCATCCCGACACCCACGCTTATCTGTATTTTTGCGCAAGCCCTGACTTCAACGGAACCCACCGTTTCGCCGAATCGTACCTCGCACATCAGAAAAACGCCAGAGCCTTCCAGAGGGCATTGACCCTCAGGCAAAACAAGAGCACAAAACAATAGTTATGGACCTGATAGATGAAAAATTCCCGCATTACGACGAAGAAGGCAGAAACTTGATCAGAAAAGCCTACTCTCTTGCATCTAAAGTACTTGCTGATGAGACAAGGTACAGCGGCGCGCCATTCATCGAGCATCCTATTAACGTCGCCCTCATTGTCTCCGACGAAATCGGACTTCAGTCCGAGTGCGTCGCCTCGGTCTTCCTTCACGAAGCCACCAGAACCCATCCGGAGGTCAATCTGAAGTCCGAAGGCTTCAATGCCGAGATTCTAACAATGGTTGAAGGCCTCAACAAGATTGCGACCATAAAACCGAAAGACACCCGTTTAGAAGCCGAGAATTACAAGAAACTTATTGTCCAGTATTCCACCGATCCTCGTGTCACCGTACTGAAGATAGCCGACAGGCTTGAGGTTATGCGAAATCTGAATATGTTCCCGAAACTCTCAAGGGAAAGGAAGATTCTGGAGACTCTGATGCTCTATATCCCTCTGGCCCACCAGCTCGGACTCTACAACATCAAAGGAGAACTGGAGAACATCTATTTCAAGTTCGCAGAGCCGGAGCAATTCAGAGCCATCACCAACAAACTGCTGGCCACCGAGAAGGACAGAATCAAGTTGACGGAGGAATTCATACGCCCTCTGGAGAAAAAGCTTTCGGATTCCGGCATAAAGTACAAATTGAAGATCCGCACGAAATCCGCTTACTCCATCTGGATCAAGATGCAGAAGCAGAAAGTGCCTTTCGAAGGCGTCTATGACGTTTTCGCCATCAGATTCATTATTGATTGCGACACGGACTACAAGACCGAGCAGGATTTGTGCTGGAAGGTCTATTCCTTCGTCACTGAAGAGTACGAGCCTGATGTCAAAAGACTCAGGGACTGGATCTCCCATCCTAAGCCTAACGGCTATGAGTCTCTTCACATCACAGTCAAGAACAGGGATAACTCCTACATAGAAGTTCAGATTCGTACCAAGAGAATGGACGACATCGCCGAGAACGGACACGCCGCGCACTGGTCCTACAAAGGGATTCAGCACGAGGAAACTATGGACAAATGGTTGGTCTCCGTGCGCTATGCTCTTGAGCATCAGGCGACAGGCAATGCGGAAGAATTGCCTCAGCCACCGTCCAAAGAGATTTTCGTGTTCACCCCGTCGGGAGAGTTGAGGATCCTTCCCGTCGGATCGTCGGTTCTGGACTTCGCGTTCAACATCCACACCAACATAGGCCTCACTTGCTGCGGTGCGAAAATCAGCGGTAAGGCCGTGTCCATCAAAGAGAAACTCAAGACGGGAGACGTGGTGGAGATAATGCGCAACAAGAATCAGAAGCCGTCCAGGGACTGGTTGAGCTATGTAGTGTCTTCAAAAGCCAAGGCCAAAGTAAGACAGGTCCTCAACGAGGAGGAACTCCGTCTCGCAGCCATAGGCAAAGAAGTTCTTGACAGAAGACTCAAGAACTGGAAACTCTCATTTCCTGACGAGGATATGGCCGATCTGATGAAACGGCTGAAGTACTCAACTGTCAATTCTTTTTTCTCAGCCATAGGAAGCGAGAACCTGGACTTGAATGTGGTGAAGAATTACATTCTCGACAAGGCAGAAAGACAGGAGGAGACCATCGAGGCTGCTAAAGCTGTGGACGCCGCATCTGCTCAGGCCGCTCAGCAGGAGTGGTCCGGAGCCAAGAACGATTCGTGCGATGACATCCTGGTCATAAACGCCAAAGACCTCAAAGGACTTGACTACAGAATGGCCAAGTGCTGCCACCCAGTTTTCGGTGACGACGTTTTCGGTTTCGTGACCAGAACGGAAGGCATAAAGATTCACAGGATGTCTTGCCCTAATGCCGCGAGGCTGATTGAGATGTACCCGTACAGAATTCAGAAGGTGAAATGGTCGGTAACCCCCGGCTCCGGCAATTTCCAGGCAA
>JBAYFJ010000183.1:0-3696 GCA_041667245.1 Bacteroidales bacterium
CCGTATCTCAACAGGAATCTTTACGTTCACCGCTCGGATGCTGATTTGTGGCATCCTGATTCTTCAAGGACTGAAAGTGTTCTGGTCCATTTTTATGTTCCGGAGAATGGGAGGTTTGCCACGCATCTGGATCTGATCAGTCCGATGGACTGGGATGAACTAGCTCCGTGGGCGGATCTGCCTCACGGTCACAGAGGGGAGGCGTACGAGGCTCTTAAGATGCGCAAAGCTCTTGAGTGCGTGGAACTTGCGTCAGCGCGTCTGCCGGGTCTTAAGGCTGCGGTCGACAAGATCTGGACAAGCTCGCCGCTCACATATCACAGTTACACTTCCTCTTCTTTCGGGTCGGCCTACGGCATCCGCAAGGATTGGAGGAATCCGATGGCCACGGTTATGTCGCCACGCACGCCGCTCGCCAATCTTCTGATGACGGGCCAGAGTCTCAATCTGCACGGGGTGCTGGGAGTGTCGATGACGTCGGTTCTCACTTGCGCGGGAGTGCTTGGGCTTGAGGCCGTGTGCTCGGATATATTCGTTAAATAGTATTTTTTGCTAAATTTGTACTCTCAACAATTAGTTTAAGATGAAGAATGCGTTAGTTACAGGAGGAAGTCGCGGCATCGGAAGGGCCATTTGCGTGGAGCTTTCAAGGTGCGGCTACCATATATTGGTTAATTATGTCTCGAATGACGATGCTGCCGGGGAGACTTTGGATCTGATTGAGAAGGCCGGTTCGACTGGCGAGCTTCTGAAGTTCGATGTCAGTGATCCGATTGGTACTGCGGAGGCTTTGGGTGCGTGGCAGAATGCGCATCCGGAGGAGTATATCGAGGTGCTGGTCAACAATGCGGGCATCCGCAAGGACAATCTGCTGCTCTGGATGGAGACTGACGACTGGTACAATGTCATCGGAACCAATCTGAACAGTTTCTACAATGTCACTAAGGCTGTCGTGCAGCCTATGGTCACGCACAAACACGGGCGTATCATCAATATGGGTTCTCTTTCGGGTCTGAAGGGTTTGCCGGGGCAGACTAATTACTCCGCGGCCAAGGGCGGGCTCATTGCGGCGACAAAGGCTTTGTCTCAGGAACTGGCTCCGCGCCGGATCACGGTCAATGCCATAGCTCCGGGTTTTATCAACACTGATATGGTCGAGGGCCTTGATGAGGATGAGCTTAAGAAGACCATTCCGGCGAGACGTTTCGGGGAACCGGAGGAGGTTGCGGCGCTTGTGGGTTTTCTGGTGTCAGAGGAGGCCGGTTACATTACCGGTGAGGTGATTTCCGTCAATGGCGGATTGTATTCTTAATTAGATTATGATGAGATTTTTATATATATTTTTAGCGGCTTCATTGCCTTTTATGGCTTCTGCCGCTTCGGCTCCCGATTCTCAGCAGGATCTGCTGGACGTCATCGGGAAGGCGAATTCTTCTTACGCTTCCATAAAAAGTGATTTCAAGCAGTCGAGGACCATCAAGGCTTCGGGCAAGACGATTAGTCTGGAGGGCGTTCTCTGCTACACCCGCGCGGACAAAATGAGTATGCGCTACTCCGTGCCGAAGACTGATCTTCTGATCATTAATCCGGGCAAACTCTATATGAATAGAGGAGGGAAGTCCTCTCTTTTCGACACCGGGAAGAATGCCAGGATGAAGAGTCTGAGCAGCACTCTGCTTGACTGCGTGGCCGGAAATCCTGCGAAAGTGGCTGACGACAACAATGCCGATCTGAGCGTTCTGCCGTCTTCCGACAGTTATGTGGTCACGATTTCGGCCAAGGCGGGGATATCGAACAAATATTCCCGAATCCAGCTTACCTACCGAAAGTCGGATTGCGTGCTCGTGAAGATGATTATGGACGAGCCTTCGGGGGTCAGCAATGCCTACGAGATGAGCTCTATAGAGAAGAATGTGAGCGTGGCGGACAGCGAGTTTGTGATTCCAAAACATTAGTGATCGCTTATTTGGAAAAATCATTAGTTTTTTCTATTTTGTAACGAATTATTAAAACATAGAACGGCATATTTAATGAAAAAAGTTATATTTTTTGTGTTGGCGGCCTTGTTTACGGTTTCCTGTCTGGATGACGGCAAATACGAGACTTCTTACACGGCTGTCGGTAATTTCGAGTACACCGGTGAGGATTACACGAAATTGTTCACTGCCCCGGACAGTGTCTATTTTGCTACCGCCTTCCCGATGGGCAACGGTTCCGCCGCTTGTCTTGCCAAACTCTCAGGCACCACATTTCTCGGCGGCTGCGCCATCTGTATAGGCAAGGATTCCGTCATAAACGCTTCTTATCTCCCCAGCAAGTACAAAGTCCTTTCTTCGAAAGGAGGGAATGACGCTTCGAAGACATATATGGTCTATTATGACAACCCTGTGGCCGCTTCTATGCCGGAGCACACTGTCAAAAGCCTTATTTCGACCAGCGGAGTCTGCACTCTTCAGTACTGCTATGTGAACAACACCAATGATGTCGTGAACGCGGTGCTTTACGGTAGGGATTCCCAGCAGGCTTTCAAGAAGGGTGACTATCTGAAACTTACGGTTACCGGCTATTTGTCGGGAGCCGCTACCAAGACTGCGGAGATTATGCTCGCGGAGTACAGTGAGAAGGGCCAGAAAGTGATCACGGAATGGACCAAATTCGATTTGGGAAGCATAGGCGTGTTCGACGCTCTGGATTTCGACATATCCTCGAATGTAAGCGGCGTGCCGACTTATGTGTGCGTGGATGACATAGTTTATAATGTCCATATAACTCAGGAATAATATGAAAGCTACAGATTTTAACAAGATTTTCGACTCGGTCGTGGAGATTTATCATCAGTTTGATGATGTGAACAAGAAGTGTCCCAATCCTTACAAACCTGGCTCTATGGAGTTTCTGCTTTTCCAAAAGTGCTGGATTGACGCTGTTCAGTGGCATCTTGAGGACATAATCAGGGATCCGGCCATTGACCCGGCCAAGGCTCTGGACATTAAGAGATGGATTGACAGATCCAATCAGGAGCGCACGGACACGGTCGAGTACATCGACTCTTTCCTGCTTGATCATTTCAAAGATGTCAAGCCTCTTGAGGGTGCGAGGGTGAACACTGAGACTCCGGCCTGGTCCATCGACAGGCTTTCGATTCTGGCTCTGAAGATTTTCCATATGAGGGAGCAGGCATCGCGTCCTGACGCTTCGCCTGAACATCTACAGAAGTGTTCCGACAAGTTGAATGTGCTTCTTATGCAGAGGGAGGATCTCACCAAGTCTATTGACGAGTTGCTTGAGGACTTCGCTTCCGGGAAGAAGATTATGAAGGTCTACAAACAGATGAAGATGTACAATGACCCGAGTATGAATCCTGTGCTTTACGGCAAGAAGTAATTATGGGCGGGATTCTCATACTCCGTTTGTCGGCTATCGGCGATGTGGCGATGACTGTCCACGCCGTGCGGGCATTGCGGGCGGCGTATCCCGATCTTCCCATCACTATCGGTACTAGGGAGCGGCTTTCGGGCTTCTTCAATGATGTCCCGAATGTTCAGTTCTTGTACTTTCCGAAGCAGGCGGGTTTCAAGGAGCTTCGTTCTTATGTTTCTGCCGCAAAGGCGTCGAAGTTTGATTATGTGGCTGATCTTCAGAGCAATCTGAGGACCGGGTACATCAGGGCTATGCTTGCTCTGAGCGGCTGCAAGA
>JBAYFJ010000184.1:0-3694 GCA_041667245.1 Bacteroidales bacterium
AGTCAGAGTCTTCTCTTCCCCTCCGGCATTCATATATGTTATAACATAATTTCCCTTCTCATCATTTCCAAGATAAGAAATGAAGCTGCTGCCCGCCAGAGAGGAAAGAGCGGTTATCTGGTCGTTCAGAGAGTCCGCTTTGTGCTGAGCCTCCGCAAGTTCCGCTTCCACAAGGCCTATCTCTTTGCGCACCTGGTCGTCATCGTAGCCGCAAGACCAGCACAGAAAAAGGCTGATTGCGGTCATAATCAATATGTTAGATATTCTTTTCATAAGCTTAATTCTTCTTGGTTCTTATCAGAATGTAATTAAGACAGCTTCTTTCGCCTTTGGAGTCAGACGGAGTGTTCACGAGAGCGCCGTTTCCGTCTGCATATACCCACATCGCGGAAGATCCGCCGCCGTCGAATCTGGTCATATTCCAAGCTCCGAGAATCTGTGATATTCTCGCCATCTCGTAGGCCTTCAGACCCATAGACACCCATTTCTGACGACCGTCCACCTCAACGAACCAGACTTTCGTCTTCGCCTTGTCCACCGCGACCATAGTGATCGGGTCGTAAGTGGTAGTGTTGGTGTGGCCGGCAGGGGAAGAATCGCTGTTGTTCACTCCGTCAAGCAGAAATTGGAACATAGTCGAATTCTGCGTTGATAT
The DNA here is from genome assembly GCA_041667245.1 of Bacteroidales bacterium. GTDB lineage: Bacteria > Bacteroidota > Bacteroidia > Bacteroidales > UBA932 > Cryptobacteroides. The sequence goes on from JBAYFJ010000184.1 coordinate 656, forward strand.
TGGTTTGGTCGTCTCCCCGTCCACAACCATCTGGGCGGTGATTTTGATTTTGTCACCTGCTTTAACTGCCGTTGCAACCTCGGCAGCCTGCGTGCCCGTCATCTGGATTGCGACCTGATTGTCAGCCGTGAGATATGGAGCCTCGGAAAGAGGAGTGGTTCTGCCGTCATAAATCGACTTGACCACAGCCTCGGCCGACCCGCCGTTGACTATAAGCCCTTCGGACCCGGAATACTCCGCTACTATGTACAAAGCCTTGACGCTAAGCGGATTAGTTATTGTCGGATTGGTTGAATGAGGGACCTTCTTGTAACTGGAGGTGTAAAGGTTGGCATAGTACTTTGTGGAGCCGTGACGCACAATCGTGTCGTTTACGGAGAAATATTCATAACTCTTGCCGGCTATTTCCAGTGTGCCGGTGAATGTTTTTTTGCCGCAGCTCGCAGTGCCGTCGCCGAACACCGTAAATGCCCAAGCGTGATTGACGAATCCTTCTCTCACAGCCTCGTTGTTGACATAGACAGGATGGCCGTCCTGAATGTGAGGGCCTCTGGATATCCCGTCGTTGGAATCAAAGAAGCCCGTGTTTATCCCGGCGAGGATGTTCTGTCCTTCCGTTCTCTTGCGCGCGCAAAGCTGGGAAAGGGTCTCTCTGATGCAGAAACCGTTGTTGTCATTGCCGTTGGCGTTAGGATTAGGGACAATGTCATCGGCATAAGCCGCGGTCACATCCACATTAGGCGAAGTGAGATCCACCTCAACCACCTTCATTTTTCGAGGAAGATTGTTGAATTCGTAGGCATAGTAAGTCACGCCCGCGGCAAGCGCTTTCGTCTCTTTTAGAGTCCAGTCGAAATAAGCGTCCAAAGTCCAGTCCACGAAGTTGTCCTCAGGGTCGTAGCTGGTGTTTTTGTGAGCGACAGCATTGATGTGCATCGATGCAGGAGCTTCCGTAGGATTGTTTTTGAAAGAGAGATCTCCCACATGTCCATAGCCCTTGCATTGAGTGAGGTTGGCCGTGGTCTTGTTGTAGCCGCAAGCCCAGCCCGGACCGTGAATATTGCTTCCGTCCACAGTCTTGTTGCCTATTATGCAGCCTTTGTTGGTGCAGTTTGAGACCACGCCTTCGTTATGTCCCACGAATCCGCCTGTCCTGCATCCGAGGAAGGTGGTCACATTGCCGTTATTGGTGCAGTTGTCGATTGTGGCAGCCGCTTTGGTGCCTCCTACGAAACCGCCCATACGTTTGATGTTGTACTGATCAGAGGCTCCCGCATATTGGGAATAAGTGTCATCCTCAACAGCGCCGTTGTTGACGCAATAGGATATCGTGCCATTCTCGAATGTGCCGCAGATTCCGCCTCCTCTTCCTGAAGGGGCGTTGACCTTTCCGTTGTTGACACAATTGGCAATGGTGGTGACGCCGGTACTCTTTGCGAAGGCGCAGATTCCGCCCACGTTCATTCCTGTGCCCCCGTTGCCTGTGTTGTCGATTTTTTTGACTATGATGTCACCGTTGTTGACACAGCCATCGGAAGCATTGCCTCCTCCGATTTCGGCCCCGAGAGACTGGCCGACAATTCCGCCGATCATCATAAGGGTGGATGCGGGATCGTTGCCTTCGAAATCAAGGGTCATATTGTTGGTGCAGGCGATTATCTTGGATTTCTCGTCAGCCATTCCGACGATTCCTCCGACAGCGAGATTGGCCGGGCAAGTGCCGTCCAAAGTCCAGACATTGCCTTTAGATCCTACGGTAACGTTCTCTACCACAGCCTCTTGCAAAGCCCCGAAGAAACCTATCGCACTGTAGGATGCAACGTCGGATGTCAATGACATATTGGTCACGGAATGGCCCTTCCCATTGAAAGTGCCACTGAAAGGAGAGTCAGGAGTGCCTATCGGGAGCCACTCTTTCTCGCCTGTCATATCAACGTCCTGAAGCAGTACAACTTCCCCGCTTTCGTCTTTGAATCTGTTGGTGTTGGCTCCGGTGTTGACCGCCTCGGCGAATTTTCTCAAATCATCAGCGGTCTTGATTCCGTAATAGTCCGGAACGGCGTTCTTGGCAACTATTGAAACCGGGCGTATGATCACGTCTCCGGCCGCATCGCAGGCCATTAGCGCGAAACTTCCTTCTTCGAATCCGGCTCCGAATGTTATCTTGATTGTGGACGAGGATGTGTTCAGCACAGGCTCAAGGCTTTCCACTCTCATCAGTTTGAGAATGACCTGCCCGGCTTCTTTCCCTCCGACGACATAGTCCATTGTCATCGGAACGGAAGCATCCTCAGCGACATATTTTCCTATCACTTCGGCACCTGCCACGCTGAGCGTAATGGAAAAGGCTTCGAACAGAGGAACGGTGACTTTGGAACCGTCCCCCAAAGTGATTACGGCATTGCCGTTCTCGTCTTTTTCCACGGCCTTTATAACTGACACCGTTTTGCCCTCAGACTTGATTTTGCTTCCGGAAGCATCTAAAATCGGGTTCCCGTTCATTGTCCAATAGCCTTCCTTGTCGACACCGAAAGAAGGAGAGCGTCCGGCTACCGGTATCTTGGAACCGTCAGTGTCCTTTAGGAAAGAGGTCTTTCCGCCTGAAGTGACTGTCCAGTACATCACTCCGCCTTCCTCCTTCACGCCGATTATGTCCGCGCTGACCACATCTTCTTTGGCAGCGAGAACAACCGTGTGCTCTACGTTGTCGGAGCCTTTGTAACGGACGGTGTGGCCTCCCTCAGCATTTTTCTCAATGGAAGTTATCGCTCCCCCGTTCACAACATTGGAAAGGAGCGTCGTCTGAGACGAGATGGCGTCGAGCTGCTTCTCAATCTCAGTAAGTTGGTTGTATGCTTCATCTATGCCTTTCCAAAGATGGGAGTCATCATAATCATTGCAGCCGCAGACTACCGCGAGAGCAAAAGCAAGAAAAGCAATCATTCTATTATTCTTCATAACGATTGGTAATTACAGGTTAGTTGAGTCAGTCCATCCCGGATTCTGGGTCAGAGCGCCTCCTGTGAGGACTCTCTGGTC
>JBAYFJ010000185.1:0-3680 GCA_041667245.1 Bacteroidales bacterium
GGTCTTGTCTCCCTGCACGATGTCGCCGCATTTTTTGTTCACTATCAGTATGTGATTGTCTTCGTACAGTATTCTGCCGGAGAGTTCCTCATATTCCTGATCGGACAGTTCTCTATATTCCATTTATCTCTGTAATTGCTATTGTTCCTTCTGCAAAAATAGCACTTTTTATTATCATTCTATGACATTTTTTCTGTCAATTTGGCAGAATGCGGCTCCAATATCGTCATGGCACAACATTGGATAAACCCAAGTCGTCGGCTTGGAAAGCAAAAGAGCCGAAGTTTGAATTTTTGAATATAAATAGAATTAAATATTATGGGAAAAATCATTGGAATTGACCTTGGTACCACAAATTCTTGTGTGGCGGTCATGGAAGGCAATCAGCCTACAGTCATCATTAACAACGAAGGGGAGAGAACAACTCCTTCCGTTGTCGCTTTTACGGACGGTGGCGAGAGGAAAATCGGTAACCCTGCCAAAAGACAGGCTATCACGAATCCTCAGCACACTGTCTTCTCTATCAAAAGATTTATGGGAGAGACTTTCGACCAGGTTTCCAAAGAGGTCGCCAGAGTTCCTTACAAAGTTGAAAGAGGGGAGAACAACACTCCGAGAGTCAGAATCGGCGATCGTCTGTATTCTCCACAGGAGATTTCCGCTATGATTCTTCAGAAAATGAAGAAGACTGCTGAGGATTATCTCAGACAGCCTGTCACAGAGGCCGTCATAACGGTTCCTGCCTATTTTTCAGATTCTCAGCGTCAGGCGACTAAAGAAGCCGGTAAGATAGCAGGCCTTGATGTTAAACGTATCATCAACGAGCCTACCGCGGCTGCCCTTTCTTATGGTCTTGACAAAAAGAACAAGGATATGAAAGTGGCTGTCTATGATCTTGGCGGCGGCACATTTGATATCTCCATTCTTGAGCTTGGCGGTGGTGTCTTCGAAGTGAAGGCTACCAACGGCGACACTCATCTCGGAGGTGATGATTTCGACCAGGTCATAATAGACTGGCTTGCTAAGGAGTTCGCTGCTGACAACGGAGGAGTTGACCTTAAGAAGGATCCTATGGCTCTTCAGAGATTGAAAGAGGCTGCGGAGAAGGCTAAAATCGAACTTTCCAACCAGACTTCTTCAGAGATTAATCTGCCTTACATTATGCCTATCGACGGTGTGCCAAAGCATCTTGTGAAGACTCTTACGAGAGCTAAATTCGAGCAGCTTTGCGATGCATTGTTCGAGAGGACTGTCGAGCCTTGCCGTAAAGCATTGGCAGACGCCCATCTGAACGCTTCGGACATTGACGAGGTTCTTCTTGTCGGAGGTTCAACCCGTATCCCTAAGGTGCAGCAGATTGTCAAGGACTTCTTCGGCAAGGAGCCTAACAGAAGTGTCAATCCTGATGAGGTTGTCGCTATCGGTGCGTCTATCCAGGGTGGTGTCCTCGCAGGTGACGTGAAGGATGTGCTTCTTCTTGATGTCACTCCGCTTTCTCTCGGTATCGAGACTATGGGCGGCGTTATGACAAAACTTATAGATTCCAACACCACGATTCCTGCCCGCAAGTCACAGGTGTTTTCTACGGCTGCCGACAATCAACCGTCCGTTGAGATCCACGTTTTGCAGGGCGAGCGTCCTATGGCCAAGGATAACAAGGAGATAGGTTTGTTCCATCTTGACGGTATATCTCCGGCTCCAAGAGGCATTCCTCAAATTGAGGTTACTTTCGACATTGATGCCAACGGTATTCTGAATGTCTCCGCTAAGGATAAGGCTACCGGCAAGGAGCAGAACATACGTATCGAGGCTTCATCAGGGCTTAGTGACGATGAGATTCAGAAGATGCGTGACGAGGCTAAGGCAAACGAGGCTGCCGACAAGGCCGAAAAAGAGAAAGTCGACAAAGTGAACGGAGCTGACGCTCTCTGTTTCCAGACAGAAAAGAATCTTAAGGATTACGGCGACAAGATTCCTGAGGATAAGAGAAGTGCCATCTCATCAGCTCACGACAGCTTGAAAGAGGCGCTTAAAAATCAGAATCTTAGCGATATTGACAAGTATTCAGATGAGTTGACAAAGGCTTGGAACGCTGCTTCCGAAGATATGGCTAAAGCCGCTCAGGCCGGTCAGCAAGGTGGCCCGCAGGGTCCTCAGGAAGGTCCTCAAGGCGGTTTCGGTCAAGGCCCTCAAGGTGGCCCGCAAGGCCCTCAGAGCCAAGGTCCTGACGAACAGTAGCTCTCTCAGTGGTGCCTAACGTATTGAATACCAACATACTAAACAAAGTGACCCCCTCCATTCCGGAGGGGGTCACTTTCGTTAAAACCCTTTGCCACTGCGTGTTAGACCCCACAGGTACCCGAGCCAAAATGCGGCGAACTTTTTCTGAGTTGAAAAACAAAAAAACTCACTGCTTCAACCAAGTAAATGGTTAATTAACAATGAGTTATTTCTTTGAGCGGAAAACGGGACTCGGACCCGCGACCTTCGGCTTGGGAAGCCAACGCTCTACCAGCTGAGCTATTTCCGCAATCGGAGTACAAATATAGTTATTCCTCAGCACCTTTCCAAACTCTTGCAGAGAAGTTTTCTCAGATTGATACATCTCATTTGATTGAATTCTGTCCATCAGGCTGCCTGAGATTGTGCGGAAGTTCTCACGCTTAGAGTTCCATAAGATTTGACTTTTCCACGAAGTCTGTCTGATAATCCTTTTTTATGCAGAAATTATCAGCCAGAGGGAAGCGGCAATCATAATTATGGCTACGAACGTCTGGTAGAATTTCTTGTTGTCAACCTTTTTGAGAAAATGAATGGCGATGTAATTGCCGATTATCATCGCAGCACCGATGTAAAGTCCGTGAAGAAGGCCGGGCGTATCCAGCAGCGCCAGTTTGTTGTACATTAGTGTCTTGACGATGTGCATTGCGGCTGCGGCTGTCGCCTCCGTTGCGATATATGCTACAGGAGAAAGCCCGACTGTCAAAAACACCGCACTGCTCAGAGGCCCTGAGATTCCCATCATTCCGTTGATAAGGCCTGTGACTCCGCCACCTATCAAGACAGTCCCTTTGCCTTTTGGAAGATTCATCTTTCCCGCGATCTTCAGAATGGCGAACACAATCAGAAACACACCGAGTAGCCTTGTCATCAACACCTTGGGGGCTATGGAAAATCCTATGGTCCCCAAAGTCGTCAGCGGAAGGGCCGTGATTAAGAACAAACCGGCATATTTCCAGTTTATTTGTTTAAAGGTAAAAGAAATTTTGCCGAGATTACTCATCAGTTGAGCGATGGTAGCCACCGGAACAGCAACCTCGATGCCGTAGAAATAGGTTATCACCGGAAGAATAATCATCCCGCCTCCGAAGCCGACCGCTCCGGAAAGAAGGCCCGCAACTAGCCCCACCAATCCTAAGATAACGTAGATCATAAACCTATCAGAGACACAAACTAAATTTCAATGCTACTTAAAAAATAACGCAAGACACAGAAAATCAATATCTTGCGTTAAATTTGGTGACCCCTATAGGATTCAAACCTATAACCTTTTGATCCGTAGTCAAATACTCTATTCAGTTGAGCTAGGGAGCCATTATTTATTTGTTTAACGGGTGCAAAGATAGCCCTTTATTGCTTAGCATCCAAATTTTTCTTTACTTTTTTCCATAAAAAAAGTA
>JBAYFJ010000186.1:0-3632 GCA_041667245.1 Bacteroidales bacterium
ATAAGGCCGAGGAGGCGAAGTTGGCTTTGACTCAGGCTACGGATGAGTTCAATTCGCTGTCATCCCGTCTTAAATCGCTTTCCGGGGACATTGTCAGTGCGTCAAAGGATGTTTCTGCCAAGAGGGGTTCTTTGCTTATGGCGGAATCTCAGGCCGTGATTGCCGTCGGGGCCTTCGGGCTTAAGCTCTCTTCCGAGAATATTGTTGAGCTTCTGAAGTCTTTGAAAAATGATTTTTCTCGCAGAAAAGAGGCTGATGCCAAAGCGTTTTCGGATGCTAACCTGCTTAGGAAGAATTATGATTCCGCGAAGACAGCCTTGGACAAGTTGGCTGACGAGTTAGCCTCAAAAGAAAAAGTCTGCCAGTCTATCGTTGATAAATCTTCCGCTTTGGAGAATGACAGAAAGATTTCTTTCAATTCTTCCGAGCTTGCATTGAAGGATGTCTCCGGCGCATTGTCGAAGCTTGAAGAGCTTGTCACCTTCCCGGTGGAATGGAAGAATGTGGATTTGGCGCAGTTGAGGGACGTTATTTCCAAGTCGGCTAAGGAATATGCCCGCGACAAGGAGTCTGGCGAGAAGCTGGCTCTCTCTCTCGCCGATGCTCAGAAGAACATTGACTCCGCTTCTTCTGAGATAGAGGCTTTAAAGCACATATTCCCTTCTTCGGTGTCGCTTGCTCCCGTATCGTCTTCTATGCAATCTGCTTCCGCTGCATCCTCTTCCGTTTCTTTGGTCTCTCGCGGTGTCGAGGTTAAGAATCTGAATCTTTCTTTGAGCGCTTTCGTTACTGAAGTGCGTTCTTTGACTGCCGTCATAGGCTCAACTGAGGCTCAACTTTCAGGGACTGCCGAGAAGATTCGTGGATATTTGGAACTGCACCCGGATATGTCCGAGGAACGGCTTGTAGTTCTTTCGGCCATAAGTGACGCTGACGCTTCGAAGATCAGGCAATGGCTGGAAAAGCTCAACAATGCAGTCGTGGGCTTTGAGGCACAGTACGCTCAAATCAATTCTCAACTTGCTGCTCATCAGAAAATTAAGCCAATGATCAGTGCTGAGGCGACGTATGACTCATTGTCTTCGGACAGGGCTGCCGTAGCTGCCGCCGCGCAACTTAACAATGAACAGAGGGTGGAGAAGGAAACTATAGTCAAGAGAAATGCGGAGAATGTCGCTAAGGTCGCTCAGAAGAAGGCGCGTCTTGATTTCTTGAGGGCGGAGAACGCTCGCTGGAATGAGCTTGACAGTGTTTTCGGAGGCTCTGACGGTATGCGTTTCAAGAGAATAGCTCAGAGTTATGTGCTGAGGGCTCTGCTTGTGAAAGCGAATTATTATCTCCGACAACTTTTCAACCGTTATGAATTGGAGTGTGCCGATGGGCAGCTTGCCATAAATGTTATCGATCACGCTCAGGGCAATTACGTCCGCAATGTCTCAAGTCTCTCTGGCGGTGAGTCTTTCATCGTCTCTCTGGCTCTTGCGTTAGGGCTTTCGAGCATCAACAAGGACAAAATCAATGTGGACACTTTGTTCATTGACGAGGGATTCGGCACTCTGAGTGACGATTATCTGGATTCCGTGATTGACGTGCTCGACCGGCTCTATCAGATCAGCGGCAGGAAGGTAGGTCTCATCAGCCACGTGTCGAAGTTGCGCGAGCGTATTCCCACTCAGATTCAGCTGACTCGCACCGGCTCAAACAGCAGCAGCGTCAAAATTGTGAATATCTAAAAAATGTAAATATGCCTGAAGTTTCTGTGATTGTCCCTTTTTATAAGGCTGAAAAAACAATTGAGAAGTGTGCGAGAAGTCTTTTCGAGCAGACTTTGGATGACATTGAGTTCCTCTTTGTGGATGATTGCAGTCCCGATGGCAGTCTACGAGTGCTTGAAACAGTGCTTGAAGATTATCCCTCACGTAAATCTCAGGTTCGTATTCTTAAGACGGATTCCAATTCCGGTTCAGCCCTCGCAAGGGTTCTTGGAATCAAGAAAGCGGCAGGGGAGTATCTGATTCATTGTGATGCTGACGATGAGGTGGAGCGGACTATGTACAAGACTATGAGTGAGAAGGCGCGACAGGAAGACAGTGATTTCGTCTGGTGTGACTTTTTCCGTGACGGTCCTCAATCCTTCTCTTCCTCCGAGTCTGCATCCTGTGCCGCTCAAAGTTGTCTCTCACGTGGTAATCAAATTACTGTAAATCAGTATTTTACCCAGAATAATCTCTCTCTGATCGGCAATCTTCTTTCAGGCAGATTCTGCGGGGCGCTTTGGAATAAATTAATAAGGAGGACGATTTTCAACGAGAACGACTTCACCTACCCGCGTAAAAGTATGAATGAAGATATGTTGATCGTGGTTCAGGCGCTATTCTATTCGAAAAAGCCTGTACACGTAGCCGTTCCCCTTTACCATTACTGCGTAAGTAGTCTTTCTATGACATCCACTAAGACTGATGTTGAAGGTTGTCTGGCCAAGTTCAATCAATCTCTTGAAAACGACCTGTCAATCTTATCTTTCCTTGAAGAGAAGCACCTGTCTTCCCGTTTCCGAACTGAGTAAGACCTTTTGAAATTCTACTGCAAAGACAATTTGCGTCCAATAACCGGCATTAAAAAGTACTATGACTTGTGGCGTGACACTTTCTCTGAAATCAATCGCAGATTCCTTTTCGAGAGGGACATCCCGTTTTCTTGTAAACGCAAATTCTTTGAATCCCTCACCCGTACCTACTCCTTCAATCATTCCGGCAGAGGCGCCAAATAGCCGTTCACTCCCAGCAGTCTGACATCTCTCCAAGTAACTCCGACATTCCTTTTCACTGATCCCGTTCAGTACACCTAATGAAAAGACAAACCCCTCAAAATCAAATGATTAAGAGGAGATCTTTGTGCGGGTGAAGGGACTCGAACCCATACGCACGAGGCATCAGATCCTAAGTCTGACTTGTCTACCAATTTCAACACACCCGCAAAACTTTCCGGTCAGAAGTCTGATGAGGAACATCTTTGCGACAATTCGACTTTTGGAAGCTGTCAATTTGCCGATCCGGAAAGAACTACAAAGTTAGATTATTTTTTTAGAATACCCAAATTCAAATCAACTTTTAATCCGACTCACCGATTATGATTTAGTCTTCCGACCGAGTTTACCTCCTGCAACCTAAGTGGCACTTCGCATGAATTTCTCTCCGACCCTTTGACACGAAAACGTCTGCAGGGCAGGCGTAGATTGCGACATCTGATTTGTCAGACCGCTATCTTGTCCCCGCAGGATAAAGTTGTTGTGCGCTTTGATGTCTTCGTCCTTCGGGCTCATCCCTCCCACCGCCTCGGTGGGCCCCTCCCGTTCACGCGGCCACGGACACTCAGCGCACCAACAACTCTCCTCGCCATCCGACTATTGCCTGTCGGTAACTGGTTTTTGGCCGAAGAGGGTCGGCCACACCAAAGGATACAGAAATGGACATCGCTGCCAGAATCAGTGCCAAGATTTTTGAAAATTATCTTACGGAGTGTCCGAAAACCGGATTTGGTGAGTGAAAGGGCGGGTTTTTCTTACGGAATGTCCGAAAACCGGAATCGGTGAGTGAAAGGGCGGGTTTTTCTTACGGAATGTCCGAAAACGG
>JBAYFJ010000187.1:0-3619 GCA_041667245.1 Bacteroidales bacterium
CTGTTAAATCCCGCTACTTTTGCTAAATTTGCTCGATTTAACGATAATTCTAAAACTCAATGATATGTACAAAACCGTGTACAGAACAAACACTTGCGGCGAACTTCGTTTAAGCGACGCAGGAAAGACCGTCGTCTTGGCGGGCTGGGTACAAAAGTCCAGAAAACTCGGAGGAATGACTTTTATCGACCTTCGTGACAGATATGGAATCACACAATTGGTAGTGGACGCCAATGCGGAACAGTCTTTGGTAGACACCGCGACATCCCTCGGCCGTGAATTCGTCATTCAGGCGGAAGGAACGGTGATAGAGCGTCAGAGCAAAAACCCTAAGATGCCCACAGGCGATGTCGAGATCCAGTTAAGCGGCATCACAATCTTGAACAAAGCTGCCACGCCGCCGTTCACCATTGAGGACGAAACCGACGGAGGAGACGACATCCGCGCAAAGTACAGGTACCTTGACTTGAGAAGAAATCCTCTTAAAAAGGCACTTATGCTCCGTCACAGGATTGCCATTGAGGTCAGAAACTATCTTGACGCCCAAGGGTTTATGGAGATAGAGACCCCATATCTTATCAAATCCACTCCGGAAGGAGCGCGCGACTTCGTGGTACCTTCCAGAATGAACCCGGGAGAATTCTACGCTCTTCCGCAATCCCCTCAGCAGTTCAAACAGATACTGATGGTGGCGGGATATGACCGTTATTTCCAGATAGTGCGCTGCTTCCGTGACGAGGACCTGAGAGCCGACCGCCAGCCGGAATTCACTCAGATCGACTGCGAAATGTCATTCGTGGAGCAGGAAGACGTCCTGAACACATTCGAGGGAATGATGAGAACGCTTTTCAAGAATGTCATCAATGTGGACATCCCTAACCCGCTTCCGAGAATGTCATGGTTCGATGCAATGGACTTTTACGGCTCTGACAAACCTGACATCCGTTTCGATATGAAGATTCACGACCTCACCGACAAGGTGAAAGGTCACGAGTTCTCAGTCTTCGACAATTCCGCATATATCGGCGGAATCTGCGTGCCGGGAGCAGCAAGCTATTCCCGCAAACAGACCGACGAGCTGACGGAATGGGTGAAGAGACCACAAATCGGAGCCAAAGGGCTAGTGTACATTAAATATGAGGAAGACGGCAGTTTCAAATCCTCAGTCGACAAATTCTTCGCGCAAGAGGATCTGGCCAAGATAGCGGAATTCTTCGGAGCTAAGAAAGGCGATATGATGCTGCTGATCTGCGGCCCGGACAGGAGAAAGGCTCAGGTACAGCTCGGCTCGCTTCGTATAGAGCTCGGCAACAGGCTGGGACTCAGAGACCCTCACGTTTTCGCGCCATTGTGGATTGTGGACTTCCCGCTATTCGAATGGAACGACGAGGAGAACAGATGGAACGCCGTTCATCATCCGTTCACCGCACCTAAGCCGGAGCATCTGAAATACTACTTCAGCGACAAGAAAGAAGACATAGCCAAAGTTTGCGCCAATGCCTACGACTTCGTGCTTAACGGAACGGAACTCGGAGGAGGCTCAATCCGTATCCACGATTCCAAAGTTCAGGAGAGAATGTTCCAGATTCTGGGATTCACTCAAGAAGAGGCGATGTACAAATTCGGCTTCCTGATCAACGCGTTCCAGTATGGCGCTCCGCCTCACGGAGGCCTCGCATTCGGAATGGACCGCGTGTGCGCGCTGTTCGGAGGCACAGACACCATCCGCGACTATATCGCCTTCCCTAAGAACAATCAGGGACGCGATGTGATGGCCGACGCACCTTCAGTGATAGATCAGGTACAGCTTGACGAGTTGCAATTGATTATAGACAAAAAGAAATAATTATGGCAGCAGACAGGAACTTAATAGAAAAAGTAAGACTGGGAGACAGGAAAGCGTTCAATGCCTTTTGCAAAGAGCGTTACCCGTCTCTCATTGCTTATGCCCGTCTGTTTCTTACCGATTATTGGGCCGACGACGTGATTCAGGACGTGTTTTTCGGAGTCTGGCAGAACAGAAGGAGCCTAACCGATGACGGCAGCGCCCTTCAAAGCTATCTAATAAGTTCAGTTTACCACAGATGTCTGAACTACATAAGAAAAGCAAAGCAGGCCGAAACCCATCGCACAGAGTGTGAGAAGCGAATCCTCTCACTTGTGAGCCAATATTATTCTCCGGACAGCAACCCTGTCATAGAAAAAGTCTTCAACGCCGATCTGAGAAACGTTCTCGACCAAGCGATAGAAGCTCTCCCTCCGCGCTGCCGTGAGGTTTTCCGTATGAGCTACATCGACGAGATGCCTAACAAACAGATTGCCCAGAAGCTGGGGCTATCACTTAGCACAGTGGAGAATCACATCTATCTCGCTCTAAAAGAGCTTCGCCTCAAACTGGCGAACGCCTTGTAACCGGCAGCGAGCCCTTCAACCGGCAGGGCGAAAAAATCCCAAAATTCTTTTGGGTGTTTTTCCCGTTTCGTGTGTTATTACTACAAAAGCCACAAAACGAGAATGGATAAATCACACACTTCAGTAGAGGACACGACCAACATAATCGTAGTCATCTCAAAGGTAATCAAGCACATAGCCACAGACGAAGAACAGCATCAGCTTCTGGAATGGCTGGAAGAATCCGAAGATAACAAAAAATTCTTCGCCAATTTTATGGCGAACTATTCCGTGCACGAAACCGTCTCCTCCAAAACTCTCGGAGCGGAATCCGACAAAATGCTCTCCAGATTGAACACACGCATCGATGCGGAAGAAGAAGCCGAGGCGGAAGCGCAGAAAAAGCAGAACAGACTCCGGCGTCTGGCCTGGGGATTCGTCTCCGGCTCAGTGGCCGCCGCTATACTCGTCGGCCTCTTCGTCACCAAACCCCAGCTCAGAGAAGACCTCGGTCTAGTCAGGATGGAATATGTCTCCAACATCACCTCAGACGTCAGGCCTCTTGTTCTGGAAGACGGTACGAAAGTGTGGCTGAAGCCAGAATCCTCAATCAGGTACAATGTGGCGGGCAAATCCAAAAGAAAGGTCGAGATTCAAGGAGAAGCCTATTTCGACGTCGCCAGAAATCCCGACAAACCGTTCACAGTCAAGACTGACAACATCTTCGTGAGAGTGCTCGGAACCGCTTTCACAGTAAGAACCACGGAAACAGAAACGGAAGTGGTCCTTGAACGCGGCTCAGTGAAGATCCTCTCTCCCGAGGGCGACGGAATGGTCACTATGACCCCGAATCAGAAAGTCCTCTACAAAGCCCTGACCGAGGAAATAAAAGTCGAGCCGGTCTACGCCGCGGCCAAAGTGACAGAGGAATATAACCTCATCACAATGTCGGAAGTCACTCTGGAGCAGATCGTGGAAAGCGTGGAAAGAAGATACGGCGTGACCATATTATATAAGGATCTGACTGAAGGCAAACATTACGACATCAATTACCTGAAGACCGACAAAGTCGAGGATGTGATGGCTATCCTGGAGTATATGACCTGGATAAAATTCACATTATCAACGAGATAAACTAACATATTATTAACTAACACTAACTATTATGGCGAGTAAATTGTTACCTAAAATTTGCATTGCTGTGATTCTGTCGCTATTCGCTCAAGCC
>JBAYFJ010000188.1:0-3613 GCA_041667245.1 Bacteroidales bacterium
CTCAGCACGGACGAGAACAACTATCTTGAGAATGGCTATTGGGCTACGACTCGCGACAAAGAGTTGCCTGTCAGCGGTCTGAGCGTGACTTTTCTGAAGAGTATGACAGATGTCACAGGCCGTGTCGAAAAGGCTCGAAAACAATTCGAAAAACAGTATGCGGACAGCACCGGGAGTGAGGCTCTCGTGGAAAAGGCTGTCAGCAAACTGTTCGATGATATGGCCGGAGACTCGCGCAAGGATAATCCGGGATGTTTGGCAAACGTGACCCCGTTCTACAATGACAATGTGTTCTATCTGATTGTGTACAAGAGATATACAGACGTCCGCTTCGTAGGAGCCCCGCCTGCCTCAATCGGGAAATTCGGAGGTGAGACGGACAACTGGATGTGGCCTCGTCACACGGGTGACTTCTCTATGTTCAGAATCTACGCTGACAAGAATAATGAGCCGGCCGAATATTCCGCCGACAATGTGCCATATCAGGCTGAGAATCACTTGAAAGTGTCCCTTAACGGGGTAAAGGAGAATGACTTCGCTATGGTAATGGGCTACCCCGGCAGGACTCAGAGGTTCCAGACAGCGGCCCAACTTGAGAATATGATGGATCTCCACGACATCAGCATAGAGGCTCGCACTCTGCGTCAGAGCATTATGTGGGACGCAATGGAGGCGGATCCGGCGGTGAGACTGAAATATGCCAACAAATACGCGAGCTCGGCTAACGGATGGAAGAAATGGATCGGTGAGAAAAAGGCTTTTGCGGATCTTGGAATAATCGCAAAGGAGGAGGCCAAGGAGGCTGATTTCATGAAATGGGTGGATGCCAAGAGCTCACGCAAAAGGGAATATGGCACTGCTATCTCTCAGATCAGCGATGCGGTGGACACTTTTGATGTGCCTATTAAGGTGGTCACTATGTTCAACGAGACTATAGGCAGGATTGAACTGCTGGACTTCTCTTTACTTTTTGACGGCGCTTTCAGACAATCTCTGATGAGTTCAAAGGACACTTCCGCGGCGCTGGAGGCCGGATATGAGGCCATAAAGAATCAGTACAAGGATTATTACGAACCTCTTGACAGAAAGGAGGCTGCGGCATTGATGCAGTTGTACCGGAAGAATGCGGACAAGGCTTTTTACCCTAATCTCGGACAGGATTTCGCTACTATGGACATCGACGCCTTCGTTGAGAAGATGTTCGACAACAGTGTGTTCACTTCTGCCGAAAAGTTGCGCAAGGCTATTGACGACAAGGATTATGAGGCCGTGAAAGGAACAGAGGTGCTTGCTCTCAGTTCCAGTGCCAGAGCCATTAGCGCTTCCATTTTCCCTCAATATATGAAAGGCCAGAACCTTTTGGCTAAAGGGAGCAAGTCTTTCGGCGCCGGACTCATGGAATGGAGAAAGGGCGAGCCGTCCTATCCTGATGCGAATTTCACGATGCGTCTGACTTACGGGAATGTTCTTCCTTATTCCCCTAAGGATGCTGTCACTTACCGCTACTACACGACTCTGACCGGGGTTATGGAGAAGGAGGACAGCACCAATTACGAGTTCAAGGTCCCTGCCGGGCTGAAAGAACTTTACGAGGCTAAGGATTATGGCCAATATGCTGATGACCAAGGCAATGTGGTCACTTGTTTCCTTACGAACAATGACATTACGGGCGGCAATTCCGGCTCTCCTGTCCTGAATGCGAATGGCGAGTTGATCGGGCTTGCGTTCGACGGCAACTGGGAATCTATGTCGAGCGACGTTATGTTCGAGCCTGACTTGCAGAGATGTATCTGCGTGGACATCCGTTATGTCCTCTTCCTCGTGGACAAGTTCGGCGGTGCCGGGAATCTGATCAAAGAGATGGATATAGTGAAGAACTGATATGAAGGAAAATGAGATAATGAAGATGCTTTTCGATGTGCGTCACCCCGGAAAAGGCGACAAGAACATCGTGGAGCTTGGGATGGTGGACAAAGTTGAGATTGACGGATCGAAAGTAACTGTCACTCTGGCATTTCCATCGCATAGGGATCCTCTTACTGAGTACCTTGTCGGCAGTGCTAAGGCGGCGATTTTCAGACACACTCCGGAAGGGACTTCGGTTGACATAAAAACTGTGGTCAAGGAGTCTTCAAAGCCTAAACCCTCCGGACTTAATCTCGGATTGGAGCAGGTCGGGGAGATTGGCCATATAATAGGAGTCGCATCAGGAAAGGGCGGAGTCGGCAAATCGACTGTCGCTGTCAATCTTGCCGTGGCGCTTTCAAGACTTGGTTACAAGGTCGGGCTGGCCGATGCCGACATTTACGGGCCTTCGGTCCCTAAGATGACCGGTACGGAAGGCTCCGTTCCGTTGTCTGTCAGCAAGGATGGCAAGGATCTGATTCAGCCGATTGAGAAATTCGGGGTGAAATGGATGTCCATCGGCTATTTCGTGGAGACGGCCAAGGCCATTATCTGGAGAGGGCCTATGGCTTGCAATGCATTGAAACAGATGATTTTGCAAGTTAATTGGGGTCCGCTTGACTTTCTGCTCGTGGATATGCCTCCGGGAACCGGCGACATCCACATAAGTCTTGTTCAGGAGATCCCTATGGAGGGTGCGGTCATCGTGACTACGCCTCAGCCTGTGGCTTTGGCGGATGTCGAGAAAGGAGTGGATATGTTCCATAACAAGAACATCAACAGGACGATATTCGGTCTTGTGGAGAATATGTCTTGGTTTACCCCTGCCGAATTGCCTGAGAACAAGTATTACATTTTCGGCAAGGACGGCGGCGTGGAGATGGCTAAGCGTTTCGGCATTCCTCTTCTCGGGCAAATCCCTATTGTCCAAAGCATTCGTGAGGATGGGGACAACGGTGAGCCTGCGGCTCTTTCGGACATGCCGGACGGCAAAGCTTTTTCCGACCTCGCCCAAGCCCTCGTCAAAGCAGTCAGCCTCCAGTAAGCGTTCGAGTTTTGCCCTTAGCCTTCGGACAGATCTGTCTCCAGTCTCGTACCCAGCCTTCGGACAGGTCTGCCACCAGTTTTGGCCCCGGCCTCCCGACAGCCCGCCTTGCCGGCGTGGGTTTAATGACGGCATCAGTATCGTAAGATGCCCCTACGATGACGCTGGATGTTAATCCAGCATTCAGGCCGCAAAACGCCTGTCGAAATGCGATGCCCATAGAGTATGATAATAACAATGTATGGATTGCGGATAATCATTAAAAATCAACAAAAAATTTGCAAGCCAAAAAATTATCCCTATCTTTGCAATCCCAAAGTTATGGCAAGCCATAACCCAATGCGGAAATAGCTCAGTTGGTAGAGCACGACCTTGCCAAGGTCGGGGTCGCGAGTTCAAGTCTCGTTTTCCGCTCCACGGAACAAGGACAGCCTTTTTGGTTGTCCTTGTTTGATTTTGCAAGGCAGCCTTCGGGTTGCCTTTCGTCGTTTCAAGCACTGGCAGCCTTCCGACTTGAACTCGCAACCTGTCCCCTGAGGGGACAGCCGCTGAAGGCGGCAGGGGGTAACGTTAAACAGCGCGAGTCTGCCCGGGCGCAGCTCGGGCTCAAGTCTCGCTTTCCGCTCCACTGAACAAGGACAGCCTTTTGGTCTGTTCGGGCGA
>JBAYFJ010000189.1:0-3561 GCA_041667245.1 Bacteroidales bacterium
ACGGCTATAGGACCGGTGACATCGGACACGCCGTACAGACGTACGCAGAGTCATTCGGACTGTCAGTCGTTCGTGAGCTTGAGGGCCACGGACTCGGAAAAGAGATGCACGAAGATCCAGGGGTGCCTAATTACGGGCGTCCGGGACACGGTGCTAAACTGATTGACGGAATGGTTATCTGCATCGAACCGATGATTAATCTTGGCACCAGAGGCGTGTATGTGGCCCGCAACGGCTGGGCTGTCCACACGGCCGATCACAAGAAATCAGCTCATTACGAGCTTACGGTTGTCATCAGAAAAGGCAGGGCCGAGCAGTTGTCCACGTATGATTTTATCGAGAAAAAACAGTAAGTCAATTTTTAAAGAGGTATTTTAATGTCAAAACAAGTAGCAATAGAACAGGATGGTGTTATCGTCGAGACTCTTCCTAACGCAATGTTCAAGGTCGAGTTGAAGAACGGACACGTCATTCTCTGCCACATTTCCGGCAAGATGAGAATGAACTTTATCCATATTCTTCTTGGCGACAAGGTGAGAGTTGAGATATCCCCTTATGACTTGTCCAAAGGAAGAATTTCATTCAGATACAAATAAAAAATAATATATTATGAAAGTTAAGACATCCATAAAGAAGCGCAGCGACGATTGCAAGATAATAAGACGCAAAGGTCATCTATATGTTATCTGCAAGAAGAATCCGAAATTCAAGATGCGCCAAAAGTAATCAAACTTGTATAACAAATTAAGTATAGTATAAATTATGGCAAGAATAGCCGGTGTTGATTTACCAAACAACAAAAGAGGAGAGATAGGATTAACCTATATCTTCGGAATCGGACGCAGCTCTGCAAGAAAGATTCTCAAGAACTGCGAGATCGATGAGAACATCAAGGTCGGAGACTGGAACGATGAGCAAGTGGCTGCGATACGTAGCGCCATTTCCGATGGTTTCAAAATAGAAGGTGAGCTCCGTTCCTCAATTCAGCAGGACATCAAGAGATTGATGGATATCGGCTGCTACAGAGGCATCCGTCACCGTCTCGGACTTCCTGTCCGCGGACAGAAGACCAAGAATAACGCCCGTACAAGAAAGGGTAAGAAGAAGACCGTAGCTAACAAGAAGAAGGCTACTAAATAAAGGCAAGTGAATTATGGCAAAGAAAACAACAACAGCGAAAAGAACTGTAAAGGTTGAAGCTTATGGCGAGGCCCATATTTCATCAACCTTCAACAATGTGATTATTGCTCTTACTAACAGCAATGGTCAGGTTATCAGCTGGTCATCAGCTGGAAAGAGCGGATTCAGAGGCTCTAAGAAGAACACACCTTATGCCGCGCAGGTGGCTGCTGAGGATGCTGCGAAGACAGCGTTCGATCTCGGTCTGCGCAAAGTGAAGGTGTTCGTCAAAGGTCCGGGCGCAGGTCGTGAGTCTGCTATCAGAACAATCAACAACGCAGGTATTGTGGTGTCTGAGATTGTTGACGTAACGCCGATGCCGCACAACGGGTGCAGACCAAAAGGCCGTCGTAAAGTTTAATCTCTAACATTTAAAAGTAATTACTATGGCAAGATATATTGGTCCAAGTACTAAAATCGCAAGAAAGTTCGGCGAGCCTATTTTCGGAACTGACAAGGATTTTGAGAAAAGAAATTACCCTCCGGGGGAACACGGATTGTCCAACAAACGCAAGAAAACGCGTGAGTACGGCAACCAGTTGAAAGAGAAGCAGAAAGTTAAGTCTATGTACGGTGTCCTCGAAAGACAGTTCCGTAACACTTACGACAAGGCTTCCCGTATGGCAGGTCTGAAAGGTGAGAATCTTTTGATTCTCCTTGAGTCCAGACTAGACAACATCGTTTATCGTTTGGGTATCGCTCCGACCAGAGCTGCCGCAAGACAGTTGGTTCACCACTGCCACATCACTCTGAACGGAGAGATCTCGAACATCCCTTCAGCTCTCGTTAAGCCGGGTGACGTCATCGCAGTCAGAGAGAGATCGAAGAGCCTTGAGGTTGTCCAGAGCAGTGTGGCGAACGCTTCGCATTATGCGTGGCTGGAATTCGATCCTAAGGCTATGTCAGGTAAACTCCTGAATGCGCCTGTAAGAGCGGAGATTCCGGAAAGTATTGACGAGCAGCTCATTGTCGACCTGTACTCTAAATAATAATTAACACCAAAATAGAATATTATGGCAATCTTAGCATTTCAAAAACCGGATAAGGTCGTAGTGCTCGAGAGCACGGACACCGAGGGACGTTTCGAATTCAGACCATTGGAGCCTGGATACGGTCAGACCATCGGTAATGCTCTGCGTCGCATTCTATTGGCTTCTCTGGAGGGCTTTGCTATCAGCCAGATCAAAATCACGGGAGTCGATCAGGAATTCGCGACCATCCCTGGTGTGATCGAAGGTATGCAGGACATTATTCTCAATCTCAAACAAGTGAGATTCAAGAGAATGGTCGACACCGCAGACTCGGAGGTGGCAAACATAGTTGTAAGCGGCAAACAAGAGTTTTCCGCAGAGGATATCTCAAAGGGATTGTCTTCTTTTAAGGTGTTAAACCCAGAGTTGCACATCTGCACGCTTGAGCCTTCTGTCAAGTTGGAAATCAGTCTCACAATCACCAAAGGACGCGGTTTCGTGCCTGCTGATGAACTCAGAGACGAGTCCACTCCGATAGGAACTATTCCTGTCGATGCAATTTACACTCCTATCAGGAAAGTTAACTGGACAGTGGAGAATTGGCGTGTAGAGCAGAAGACCGATTTTGAGAAACTGAATCTGGACGTCGTAACTGACGGTTCCATTACTCCGAGCGCAGCTCTTCAGGAGGCTGCGAACATTTTGATTTATCATTTCAAGCTCTTCACTGACGACAACAAGCTCTCTCTTGAGAATGACGCTGTCGAGTCAGACAGCAGAGAATTGGATGAGGAGTCACTCCGTATGAAGCATCTGCTTCTGACCAAGCTTTCAGATATGGGACTCTCCGTGAGAGCCTACAACTGCCTGAAGGCGGCAGGTATCGACACATTCGCCGATTTAGTTTCCTATTCGCGCAGCGAATTGATGAAGTTCAGAAATTTCGGAAGGAAGTCTTTGAATGAAATCGATCAGATTGTCGAGAAGATGAAGCTAACATTCGAAATGGATGTCACAAAGTATAATATTGAACCCAAGAAAAAGAACGTTTAAAAATGAGGCACAATAAAGCAATAAATCACCTTGGCCGCCAGTCTGGTCACCGTAAATCAATGCTTTCCAATATGGCTTGCTCTCTTATTTTGCACAAGAGAATCAACACCACAGTTGCGAAGGCTAAAGCCTTGAAAAGCTACGTAGAGCCGCTTATCACCAAATCCAAAGAAGACACCACTCATTCACGTCGTGTTGTTTTCAGCTACCTTAAGGACAAATTCGCCGTTTCGGAACTTTTCCGCACGATTGCTCCTAAGATTGCCAACCGTCCCGGCGGCTACACTCGCGTGCTCCACACCGGTTTCAGACAGGGAGACGCAGCTGAGATGGCTCTTATCGAATTAGTCGACTTCAA
>JBAYFJ010000190.1:0-3549 GCA_041667245.1 Bacteroidales bacterium
AAAGATCCTTTTGACGCACAGCACATTCCTTTCAAGAATCTCAAATTGAAGGACGACAAACTGTTCACATTCGACATACAATCCACAGCCGACAAAATCGACACTTCCAAGATTGCGAAAAAGTCCGAGAAGAAGATCTTTCATTTTGAATATGACTTCAGAAGCAAAGAACTCCGGGACGTGACCACAGTCAAAGAAAAAGAGCTGAAGAAGTACCCGAATTGGGCCTGCGTCAGTCCCGACGGGACCAAAGGAGTGTTTGTAAAAGGCTACAATCTCTTCCAGATGGATTCCACGTCTATGCGGAAAGCCGTCTTAGAGGAGAAAAACAGCAAGAAAGAGAACATCGCAAAATGGAAGGACAGCACTATAGTGGAGCTCAGGCTCACCTTCGACGGCACCAAGAACAACAGTTACGGCTCCGACAACTATATGGGCAACACAGAGACAGACACCACAAAAAGACAATTTCCATCAGGTCTTTACTGGTCTCCCGACTCAAAACATTTCACCAACATCCAGTGGGATGTGGATTCTCTGAAAGATCTTTGGGTCATCAACTCGCTGACTCAGCCGAGGCCTTCGCTTGAGACCTACAAGTACCAGATGCCCGGAGAGACAGGCTCCAAAGGCCATCTTTGGATCTTCGACGCTGAAAGCGGCAAGAAGAATTATGTCAAGACACAGGCGTTCAAATCTCAGGATATGTACATCGAGCAGGCCAGACCAACCGTCGCCGACAAGTACACGGAATTCTATTCAGCCAAATGGCTCGGCGACAACAATGGGTTCTATCTTCTCAGACTCAGCCGAGACCTCAAGAGGACAGACTTGTGCTACGTCGGCCTTAACTCTGATTCGACCAAGACTATTATTCCGGAAAGAGAGAACACCTACATAGAATACCGCTCCCCGCAGCTTCTAAAAGGCGGAAAAGAGATTCTGTTCTGGTCCGAGCGCAACGGCTGGGCCAACCTTTACATCTGCGATTCCGAGGGCGGAAACGTCCGTCCGGTCGTTAAAGGCGCGTTCCACGTCGAGGACATTCTGGGAGTCAACGAGGCTTCCGGATATGTGCTGTTCAATGCGTGCGGCTACGAGAAAGACGAGAACCCCTACCAGATGCACACCTTCAGGGCGAGCCTCTCCGGAGGAGAGCCAAAGAGACTGGACATGGACGATATGGATGTGCTCTCAATCGCCAGTGACGACGCCAAGTTCTTCATAGCCAATTACTCAAGAGTAGATGCGAAACCTGCCGTAGCCTTGTTCAATGCCTCCGGAAAGAGATTGGCAGATCTTGAGGAAGCTGATTTCTCAAGGCTGTTCGAGGCCGGTTACAAATTCCCTGAAAGGTTCAAGGTGAAAGCCGCCGATGGCGTCACGGATCTTTACGGAGCTATGTACAAGCCCTTCGACTTTGACTCCACCAAAGTCTACCCTATCTGCGACTACGTCTATCCGGGTCCTCAGGTGGAGGCCAACAACATCTCATGGAGCAAGAATATGACCAGAGTGGACAGACTGGCGCAAGTGGGCTTCATCGTGATCACGGTGGGCAACAGAGGCGGCCACCCGAACCGATCGAAATGGTACCACAACTATGGCTACGGCAATCTGCGTGACTACGGTCTGGAAGATCAGAAATACGCAATTCAGCAGCTGGCGGCCAGACATTCTTTCATCGACATCGACAGAGTGGGCATCCACGGACATTCCGGAGGAGGTTTTATGTCCACTGCGGCGATGCTCAAGTACCCGGACTTCTTCAAGGTCGCGGTCTCCTGCTCAGGCAATCACGACAATTCTGTCTACAACAGATGGTGGAGCGAGCAGCACCACGGGATTCTTGAGAAGATCTCTCAGGGAGACACTTCATTCGTCTATCACATAGACACCAACGAGGAGATTGCCAAAAATCTGAAGGGGCATCTTATGCTCACCACCGGCGACATCGACAACAACGTGCATCCTGCGAACACGATCAGAGTCGTGAACGCGCTGATTCGCGCCAACAAAAGATTCGATATGCTGATTTTGCCGGGACAACGGCACGGTTATGGCGATATGAACGAGTACTTTTTCTGGCGCCTTGCCGACTACTACAGCGAGTATCTTCTCGGCGAGAGCCAAAGACATAAAGTGGATATTTACCAAATGAATAACGATTAATTATTATGAGAAAATGTTTTTTTGCGACCTCTGTGGCACTGCTTGCAGCATTGATGTCCGGTTGCGTGAGACAGTCAGAGATCAAGACTGACTTGTTTGAAAAAAATGAAACAGTGATGCTGTCCGAAGGGCGTACTGATTCTCTGAATATGAAGATTAGCTTGGAATATGCGACAGGAGGGGTCTCAGCCGAGGTTGTCGACAGCATAAACAGACTTATCTCTATGACAGCTTTCGGCCCTGATTATGACTCTCTGGATGTGAAAGAAGCTTCCGCGGCCTACATTTCAGAAAAGGCCAAGGACTACAAGGAAAGCAATCTGGAATTGCTCGCTTGGATGAAAGAGAACAATGACGAAGGGCCTACCGCTACGATGAACTGGTACGAGAACGTTTCAGGCTTCTTTTACGGCAGACACGGAGACGTCACTTCATACGTGGTGAAAGACGAGGCCTATCAGGGAGGCGCTCACGGAATGGCGAGCGACCAAGGGGTGAATTTCATCACCATAACAGGAGAAATGATCAGTGAGAGCGAGTTCCTTGTTCCTGACTACAAAGAGAAACTCTCTCAGCTGCTGACGGCCCACTTGCAGGAAGCTATGCCTGACACATCAGCCTACAACGCTTTGTTCATAAAGGACATCGAGCCAAACGGCAACTTCAGAGTGTCCGGAAACGGACTTACCTACGTCTACGGACAGTACGAGATAGGGCCTTACTATCTCGGCATAATCTACGTTACCGTGCCTTGGGAAGAGGCTGAGCAACTTCTCGCAGCCAGGAATCAATAGCTCCTACAGACGCGTCTTTCAGAATTACTTTCCGATTCTTGTCCAAAAGGTAGAGGGTCGGAAAGTGTTTTAAGTCATACAGGCCTTCACCTATTATGACTTGTTTTTTGTCGTAGGCGCTGACCATAAATGCGGGATAATCGGAAGCCGCCCAAAGGGCTCGGTCATCTCCCGTATAAATAGCCAGCACAGTCACCCCGCCTCTTTGTAGGGCAGATGAGGAGCACATCGCTTCCTCCGCTTGCTCGCAATCATGACATCCGGGGTTGTTGAAAAACAGAACCACGTAATCTGACTTGAGTTTGGATAGCCGTGATGACTTACCGTCCGACGACTCGTACTCAAAATCCGCAGCAATAGTGCCGACTCTGTTTTTCATCACCGTCCGCAACTGGTATTCAGGCAACAGCTTGGACGCATCATCCAGTTTGTCTGAGGCAAGAAAATAGTTGATAAACGGGATATAAAGTTCCTCGTTTCTGACAGGGGACTCATAATCGTAAAGGTACTTCTCGGAAAGCCCTCTGAAATAGGCGAACATCGAACTGTCCGCAGAGGCTCCGTCAAGCAGCCTCGAAATTCC
>JBAYFJ010000191.1:0-3536 GCA_041667245.1 Bacteroidales bacterium
TCAAGTCGCCTCCGCTATTGACCCTTCTTGGAGAATTGACGCCACAGGCCTGATTTCAGGCAACGGGCAGTACGAAGCGTCATTCCTCGTCACCGGCGGCAGCGGTGTAATGTGCGTCAAGTCCTTCTCAGTGTTGAAAAACGGCTGGCGGATCGCCGTCTGTGAAAACCCCGGCTCTGTCGACACTCCCAACTCTGACTTCGCCGGTTTCTTCGACCCGGACTCTCCCTACATCCCTACTTTGCCATCCGGCACCATTCCTTCCCACCAATCCGGAAGCCAGTCAATTCCATCTAAGTCCTCTTCCCGGACAATCAAGTGCCGATTCAGAATAGATAACTTTGAAGCCGGAACCCCGTTCCAATTCCAGATTAGCATAACAGACAAATCTCACAACAAGACCTCAGGATTGTTATTCCTAAACAAGATTAGCCAAGACTAATCAGCATCAGCCCTGCTGATGCTTGTCAGCGGCATCTTGACATTTCGGATTCGTACACCTGCGCACTGTGGCACTTTGTCAGATTTTTTAACCGACCCTTTGACAAGAAAACGTCTGCAGGGCAGACGTAGATTGCGACATCTGATTTGTCAGACCTATATCTTGCCCCCGCCAGCAAAGCTGGCTGACCCCCTCGGTATTATGTCAGTGTCCCAATCGGTAGTTATGGGGGACCGAAGACTGGGGACAAGTTGTGGCGTAGGCAACCTGAGAACGCGGTCGGCCACGCCAAAGTGCCTTGTAAGTACGTGAGAGTCTGAATCGTAGGTATGTGAGCGCCCGAATAGTGTGGCTGATCCCACTTGAGATCTGCTACCCTGAAGGAAGGTGATATGGAGCCGAGCGGGGATATTGAATTATTTCGTCTGTACACCTTTATATATTAAATATTATTAATTAGTGCAACTTCCTCAGGGAAATCGCTTCTGTCGGCCGTCGGAGGAACTATTCCGCCCGGTTTTCGTCCGTCTCAAAGTCCAAAATTATTCCAAATCCACATCTTTCAAGTAAAATTATTTAATAATCATTTCATTTTTAGTGAAAATATTAATATATTTGGCACACCAAATTAAATATAAACCATAAACACATATACAATGGCAGACCTAAAAGAAAATCGCTCTTTCAAGACATTAGCTCAGCAGTACAAGTCCGAGCTACTTGACAGCGTCCTTCCATTTTGGTTAGACAAATCACAAGACAAGGAATTCGGAGGCTATTTCACATGCCTCAACAGAGACGGCAGCGTGTTTGACACCGACAAATTCGTATGGCTTCAGGGACGAGAAGTCTGGCTCTTCTCGATGCTATACAACAAAATCGAACACAATCAGCAATGGCTTGACTGCGCCGTTCAAGGCGGGGAATTCCTGAAGAAATACGGTCACGACGGCAATTTCAACTGGTATTTCGCACTCACCAGAGAAGGAAAACCGCTCGTTGACCCTTATAATATCTTCAGCTACACCTTCGCGTCAATGGCCTTCGGCCAACTCGCCTTGGCAACGCAGAACGATGAATATGCTCAGATCGCCAAAAAGACTTTTGACATAATCCTCTCCAAAACGGACAATCCCAAAGGCAGATGGTCGAAAATACATCCGGGAACCCGCCCTTTGAAGAATTTCGCTCTTCCGATGATTCTCTGCAATCTCGCACTGGAGATTGAGCCGCTGATTGACAAAGAATTCCTTGACAAAACCATAGACGATTGCATTCACGAAGTTATGGACGTCTTCGTACGCCCCGACCTCGGAGGGATTGTTTTGGAGAATGTGATGGAAGACGGCTCGCTGTCAGACTCTATGGACGGACGTCATATGAACCCCGGACATTCAATCGAGGCGATGTGGTTCATAATGGATCTCGGTGAAAGGCTGCACAGACCTGACCTGGTGAAGAGAGCCAAAGACACCGCTTTGCTTATGGCGAACTACGGCTGGGACAAAGAGTTCGGAGGGATCTTCTATTTTATGGACAGAAACGGCGCTCCGACGCAGGAACTTGAATGGGACCAGAAACTTTGGTGGGTCCACATAGAAGCGATGATCTGTATGCTGAAAGGCTACAAACTCACTGGCGACGAGAAATGTCTGGAATGGTTCAACCGTCTTCACGACTATGTCTGGAGCCATTTCAAAGACCCTGAGTATCCGGAATGGTTCGGTTACCTCAATCGAAGAGGAGAAGTTCTTCTCCCTCTCAAGGGTGGCAAATGGAAAGGCTGTTTCCACGTTCCGAGAGGCCTCTATCAATGCTCTCAGGTGCTTGAGACGCTGAAGTAACACTCAAAATACTATACACTACTATCAACTAATAATTAAAACTTCATTTCTATGAAAGGAAAGAGTTATTTTATCAATCAAACTTCCTTCAGGAAGACTCTTTTGTTCCTGATGACGATTTTGATCGCATCTGTTACGGGCATCGCCCAGGAGATGCAAGCATTAAAGGGAAAAATTTCCGACAAGGCGGGGAACGGCGTAATAGGCGTCTCCGTGTTCGTTCCCGGTTCCTCCCGCGGTGTGATTTCAGACGAGGACGGCAATTATGCCATCCAAGCTAAAAAAGGTGAAACCATCCGGTACTCTTTGATCGGAATGAAAGAACAGTCATTCCAATATGACGGAAGAGGACGTTATGACATCGTTATGGAAGATGACTACACGAGAATTGACGAAGCGGTCGTGATAGGCTACGGCGTTCAGAAGCGTGCGAGCGTCACAGGAGCAGTCTCCACTATGAACGACAAAGAAATGCTCAAGGCTCCTTCAGTCGGTGTCTCATCAGTCGTGTCATCACGTGTGGCTGGTATCTCAGCCGTTCAGACAAGCGGTCAGCCTGGTAATGACGCAACCTCAATGCTGATCAGAGGACAGAGTGCGGTCTATGTCATCGACGGCATCAGACGTACGTTCTCCGACTTCAACCAGATAGATCCTAACGAAATCGAATCAGTCTCAGTCCTCAAGGACGCGACCTCGGCATCAGTCTACGGACTTGATGCGAGCGCCGTTGTCATCGTGACCACAAGACAAGGCAGAAACGGCAGATTCTCAATCTCTTACACCGGCAAAACGGGAATAAGCGAGAACACCAATATGCTGAACCTTCTCAATGGTCCCGACTATGCCTACTGGTACAACAAGGCTCTGGAACTGGATGCGAGCGCCGCTGGCACTACTTTTACTCCGATCTTCACTCAGACAATGGTTCAGTCTATGAAAGACGGCACCAACGGCTGGGGAGACACCAACTGGTACAAGAAGACCTTCGGAACCGGTACCACGATGCACCATAACGTGAGCGCGCAGGGCGGTAACGACAAAATCAAATTCTTCGTGTCATTGGGAGCTTTCACGCAGGACGGTAACGTGGACAATTTCAATTTCGAGCGTTACAATATCCGCTCAAACGTAGATGCTCAGATCACCAAGAACCTGTCTATGTCAATCGACGTGTCAGGCCGTGTCGAGCATCATCATCAGCCTGCCTATTCCGGCAACCCTAACGACTGGAACAACATCGCTCAGCA
>JBAYFJ010000192.1:0-3492 GCA_041667245.1 Bacteroidales bacterium
TCCTCGGAACCGGACTTTCCCGGCTCAGGCAATTCAATGTGAATCTCACAATAGCGGCAATCCTTGTCCCGGGCGATAAGATTCGCTCTGTCCTCCGCATCCGGAGGAAGAATGTTGCCCTCAACCTTCACATTCAAGCGTATGTACGAATTGTCCTTGTCATCCAGCTGCCCAAGACATCCAAGGGCAGCCTCAAGACCAGCTGCCTTCTCCGGAATAGTTCTAACCTTTCTGAGCACCTCCAGAGGAATGACACGCAGAGAAGGCTTCTGAGCGTGACGCTCAATCTCCACGATGGTAACCGAATGATCGTAATCCTCGGTGAAACTCAATGGGATGGGACTGCCGCAATAACGCACGCACCCCGACTTGCAAGGAATATCCTGAGGTTTATGGATATGCCCGAGAGCCATATAGTCATAGCCCCCGCCGAACTCGGACAGCTCCTGCTGTTCCAATGATCCGATAGGTTTCTCCTCGTGCCCCCTAAGAATGCAGCCCCGCACTGCGGAATGCGCCATCATCACCACAGGCAGACCCTCACGATTACGCAAAGCCGCCTCCGCCTCGAGAGCCTTGAAAAACTCAGACTGACGCCTTTCAGGAGGCAGGTCAGGGCGGGCAAGCGGATAATTGAGCGTGTTGATGAAAGGGACTGCTATCACATAGCCGCACACCTTACCGTCAACACCGGGAATGTCAATGACATATTTGGAAGGGTCAAAAGTCCCGTCCGCATTGCGCTCACAATAGCCTATCACTCGCACATTGTGAGATAGCCACAACTTCTTGTCCACCTCAAGCCTTGAGCCGCTGTCGTGATTGCCGGCGGTGATAACAATCGAAGTCCCGGGGCTCGCTTTCCTAAGACTGAGAACATAATCCACGAATTCAGTCTGAGTCTGAGCTGAGGGAGCGATGCTGTTGAATACATCCCCGCTGACCACAAGCGCGTCAGGGCGCTCCTTAGTCATTATGTCACAGAGCTGCCCGATGAAAAACGAGTGCTCCTGCGAGCGGTCAAAATTCCTTAACCGCTGACCCAGATGCCAGTCGCTTGTGTGCAGGATTTTCATCGTCCGGCTATGGACATTTCCTCAAGCGGGGACTGCGGATGCATTACATCGTGAGCCTGACGGCTTGAAGCCTTCGACACTTTGAAAGATCCTTTGGCACGTATGTCCTCGACTGATGAGCCGAAAGACACTGTGTACTCTCCGGAAGCGGTCTCCCATGCAGAAATCCTTTCGTTGAATGAGGCCAAAGAATAAGGATCAATGGCCATAGTCACGGTCTGAGACTCTCCCGGAGCCAGTGAGGACGTCTTCGCATAAGCCTTCAGTTCTTTGGCAGGTTTCACAAGTCCGCCCGCTGGAGCCGAGACATACAACTCTACTATTTCTTTACCCTCGCACAAGCCTGAATTGGTCACAACCACACTTGCGGTGACAGTCCCGTCTTTGGCAATCCTCACTACCGGCTTCGAATAATCGAAAGTTGTGTACGAAAGCCCGAAGCCGAAAGGATAGGACACCTCTTTGCCCACGGTGTCGAAGAAACGGTAGCCCACCCAGATGCCTTCTTTATATTCAGTGTAGTCGATGTTCCTTACCTTGGTCTTGTTGACGATGGCCGGCTGATTCACGGAAGCGATTCCCACATAATCGTAAGGGAAATTGGCAGAAGAGGGGTGATCCGGATATGAGACAGGGAATGTCATCGGCAGTTTGCCGGAAGGATAAGCCTTGCCGGTGACCACGTCGGCAATCGCATTGCCGCCCTCAAGTCCCGGCTGCCAAACAAGCAGAATCCCGTCGGGAAGACTTTTCCACGAAGCCGTCTCGACGACTCCGCCCACATTCAGAATCACGATTACCTTCTTTCCCACACTGTGGAAGGCGTCGCACACATTCCTCACGAGACGAGTCTCCACATCCGAAAGATTGAAATCGTTGTCCACGTGACGATCCGCTCCCTCTCCGGCATTGCGCCCGATAGTTATGACCGCAATGTCATTGTCAGATGCGTTCTCTTTGATGAATTTGAAAGGCACGTCCATTTCAGGAAGCGTTGCCTTGCCCAGATGAACGGCAGGGCGTTCCCCGCTGTAGGTATATCTCAAATCCTCAAAAGCCATATATTTGGAATAGAATTCCGAGATCCCGGAATCCGGCACCAGACCGGCGTTCTTGAGGCCATCCTCGATGTTCACGATGTAAGGGACGTGTACGAAAGCGGCGCCTGTTCCTCCTGATATGAAATCGTAGGAAGTGACTCCGTAAAGAGCGACCTTGCTTACGTTCTTGAAAGGAAGAGCGTCAGCGGAATTCTTGAGCAGAACCATTCCTTCAGGAGCTTCCTTTCTGACCACTGCGGCGTGAGCCTTCAAATCAGGCTTGTCGGAGTACTTGTAGCCGTTGAATCTTCTTGTCTTGACCACAAACTCAAGGATCCTTCTTGCGGAAGTGTTCAAATCATCAATTGAAAGAGAGCCTGTCTTGACTGCGTCTAACAGTTCCTGAGTCTGCGCCGCCTCACCCGGCTCCATAAGATCATTGCCGGCGTGAATCTGAGCCACAGTGTTGCGCTGTCCGATCCAATCGGTCATCACAAGGCCTTTGAAGCCCCACTCTTCACGCAGTATTGTGGTGAGAAGGTCTCTGTTCTCCTGAGTGAAAGTTCCGTTGAGTTTGTTGTATGATGCCATTATCGTCCACGGCTGAGCCTCTCGTACACAGATTTCGAAGCCCTTGAGGTAGATTTCTCGCAAGGCGCGGGGATTGACTACGGTCTCGTTAGCCAGACGGTTGGTCTCCTGATTGTTGCAGACGAAATGCTTCATCGACACTCCGACTCCGTTGCTCTGGATGCCCCTGACGAAAGCCGCTCCGGTACGCCCGGAAAGCACAGGGTCTTCGGAATAATACTCGAAATTTCTGCCGTTCAAAGGGTTACGATGGATGTTCATCCCGGGGGCCAGAAGCACGTCCACGCCATATTCCTTCACCTCGTCTCCCATCGCGGTGGCCACGGAAGTCACAGCCTCGCTGTTCCAAGTGGATGAAAGCAGATTGCCTGAAGGGAAGCAGGTGCAATAGTAAGTCCTGCCGCTGCCGTCGCGGACCGGTTTAATTCTCAATCCCGCGGGGCCGTCGGCAAAGACCGTGAAAGGGATGCCGAGACGGGGAATCGCCTGAGTGACGCCCGCGAGTCCGGCTACCGTGCCCCAGCAGTCGTCTACTCCGTAACCGAGTTTGTCTCCCCAGCCGTAGCCAACGACAATTGCGGCCTTTTCCTCAAGAGACATTGCTCCGAGCACCGCATCAATATTTTCCGCGGAGAGTTTCGACTGTGAGTTGAGAGGGAATGTGACAGCGCCTGACGCAAGTAGCGCGAGCGATGTGAGTAATCCGAAGAATCTATTCATACAATTTGAGAATTATTAGAGTTTAATCCTTCAAATATACGAAATCTTCGCCCTCAACACAATCA
>JBAYFJ010000193.1:0-3461 GCA_041667245.1 Bacteroidales bacterium
CCGAAACTTGTCTCCACCTCTCCCTCAGACGGAGAGACCGAAATCTCAGGAGAGACCGTCTCCGTGATCCTGACTTTCGACCAAAATGTCAAATGCCCGTCCTCGGGCCACAGCCTGATAAAGATAAATGACGCCGCCGTCAGCAAAGTGTCCTCTTACAATGCTGCCGTGACGATAGAAATCAGCGGACTTGAAAGCGGCAAAAAGTACACGCTCAACGTCCCTGCGGGAGTGATAAGCGGCTACAAAGACAATCCTTGCGAGGCCATAAGCCTTTCATTCAGCACCAAAGAAGCCGCCAAAGACTACGGCCGCGACCCTCAGAGCTCTCTCACCAACGCCAATGCCACCTCAGCAGCGAAGAAACTCTACAAGTTCCTTCTCGACAACTACGGCTCCAAGACAATCAGCGGAGCAATGGGCGGCACAGCGTGGGAGACATCCTATTCCGACTATATAGGCGAACAGACGGGCACATATCCCGGAATCGTCGGGTTCGACTACATATTCCTGAACTGGCCCGCCAAAGCGTGGAGCGGATGCCCCGACTACTCAGACATAGCCCCAGTGAAAGGCGCCTGGGAGAAGGGCAACATCATCCAGATAGGCTGGCATTGGACAGTCCCTCCTTCGCAAACCACCACGGACCTCAACGACTACAGCTACAACACCAAGACATTCGGCGTCAAGAACGCCCTTACCGAAGGCACGTGGCAAAACACAATGATCAAATCCCAGATCAAGAAGCTCGCCGGCTATCTGAAACTGCTTCAGGACGCAGGCATACCTGTTCTGTTCAGACCTCTTCACGAAGCCGCGGGCGACTACACCTGGGGAGCCTGGTTCTGGTGGGGTTACGACGGAGCCGAAGCAGGCAGGGATCTATGGATATATCTTCACGACCGGCTAACCACCGTCTACGGGCTCAACAACCTGATATGGGTCTGGACAGTACAGACAAGCGATGCGGGCAATCTCGCTACAGTCGACAAACTTGAGGCCTGGTACCCGGGCGAGAGTTACGTGGACATTGTCGGAGCCGATCTTTACGTCGGTAAGAACACCACTCAGTCGTCGGCCTTCAGCCTTGTGAACAACTCGGTCAAAGGCAAGAAAATCGTGGTGCTCAGCGAATTCGGCAATCTGCTCGACATTGACGGATTCTTCAAGGAAGACGCGCCGTGGGGCTACTATATGAACTGGTGCAATTTCGACAACGGCACCCCGATTCTGTACTCTAAGAACTCCGACGGCACCTACGGATGGAACAACACCGTAAGCGATTGGAAATCAGCATTGTCTAACAGTCATTGCCTCAACAGAGGCGACCTTTCAAACAGCAAATAGAAATGAAAGCGATGAACACATTTTTAGCCATAATGTCGGCTCTGGCCATCTTCTCGTGCAGCCAGAAGGAAGACAATCCCTCAAAAGAGGAGACAGTCTCTCTTTCGGTAAGTCAGAAAAACTTCAGCATAGAAGCCGCTGCGACATCCGTGACGCTCACTGTCACCTCTTCCAAAGCCCCTTCAGTGGTCAGTCAGGACTCCTGGCTCTCCAGAACGATAGGGACATTCAGTTCTAACAAGACATCAGTCGAAATCAAGGCTGAGGAAAACACCTCGTCAGACGAGCGCACAGGCTCGCTGAAAGTCATCTGCGGCGAGGAGAACGTCACGGTGAGCGTGACCCAGAAAGGCAAGGAGACTGTCATCGCGGACCCTTGTCCTGACGTAAAGCCTCTTGACAACGACGCCTACGCGCTTGCGAAGAAACTCGGAATGGGTTGGAATCTGGGAAATCAGATGGACGCCTACAGCAACGGAGTCTCCAATGAGACAGGATGGGGCAATCCGAAAGCCACTCAGGCCACTTTCGACGGAGTCAAAGCCAAAGGGTTCACCTCAGTGCGCATCCCTATCACCTGGCTCGGACACATCGGAGCTGCGCCTGACTACAAGATTGACGAGGCCTGGATGAACAGAGTCGCTGAAATCGTAGGCTACGCCGAAAAGGCCGGACTGTACGCAGTCATAAACATCCACCACGACGGATCCGACAGCAAGTACTGGCTAGACATAGTGTCCGCCTCCAAGGATGCCGCCAAACAGACCGCCGTCGTTGCGGAAATCAAGGCAGTCTGGGGACAAATCGCAGACAAGTTCAAGGACAAGGGAGAATTCCTTATGTTCGAATCATTCAACGAGATACAGGACGGAAAATGGGGCTGGGGCACCAACCTCACCGACGGAGGGAAACAGTACAAATGCCTCAACGAATGGAACCAGGCTTTCGTGGACAAAGTCAGAGCGTCAGGAGGAGAGAATGCCTCAAGGTACCTCATAGTACCCGGCTACTGCACCAATCCCACTCTAACTATCGAGACACTCACGCTTCCTGACGACTCGGCCAAAGGAAAACTGATAGTCAGCGTGCACAGTTACCAGCCTAGCTCCTACACACTTGAAGAAGAATTCTCAGAATGGGGCCACAGCGGCACGGCAGGCAAGAAACCGGATTCAGGAGAAAGCGACATCATCTCGTTATATTCCCGTCTCCGCGACAAATTCACCGCCAACAACATCCCCGTCATCATCGGCGAGACAGGCTGCGGCAACAGAGCCACCGCGAGAGAGCTGCTGTTCCGCAACTATTATCTGGAATTCACCTACAAGGCTGCAAAAGCCTACGGACTGGTTCCTTTCATCTGGGACAACGGCTCCACCGGCACCGGCAAAGAGTCCAACGGCTTCATCAACCACGGCACGGGAGAGTACATCATCAACGGAAAAGCAGCCGTGCAGGCGATGAAAAAGGCGACATTCACGGAAGACGACAATTACACTTTAAGCTCCATCTACAATGCGGCACCATAACATTTCACTACTCGCACTCGCTTTCGGGGCCGTCATTTCAGCAGGATGCGCAAGCGAGAATCCCGTTCTCACAAGGCTCAGCAGCGCGGCTTCTGAAGGGACACCGCTTTACGGGCATCAGGACGACCTTATGTACGGTCACACCTGGAATGCCGGCAAAGACGCGGACACCACCCTCACCCGCTCCGACGTGCTGGACGTCACGGGACAATATCCCTCAATACTGGGTCTTGACATGGGCGGCATAGAACTCGGCCACAAATGCAATCTGGACGGCAACAATTTTGAATTACAGCGTCTCGCGGCCATAAAGCATTATCAGAGAGGCGGGATTGTCACACTCAGCTGGCATCTCCGCAATCCCCTTACAGGAGGCGATGCATGGGACGTGAGTTCGGACAAAGTTGTGGAATCCGTGCTTCCGGGAGGCTCCAAGCACGAGATGTTCCTCGGCTGGCTTGACAAGGCAGCGGACTGGATAGAGTCTCTGAGAACTCAAGACGGAAAGCCGATTCCGGTTTTATGGCGTCCTTGGCACGAGCACACAGGCAGCAGGTTCTAGTGGGGAACGGGGCTGTGCACGGC
>JBAYFJ010000194.1:0-3441 GCA_041667245.1 Bacteroidales bacterium
CCAATACTCGAAGTGAACGCTCGACCTCAACTGTGAAGTCGACGTGGCCCGGGGTGTCAATCAGGTTCAGCTGATAGACATCTCCATTGTAATGCCAGAAGGCAGTGGTCGCAGCGGAAGTGATAGTGATACCCCTCTCCTGCTCCTGAGCCATCCAGTCCATCGTAGCGCCTCCGTCGTGCACCTCGCCGATCTTGTGGATCTTGCCGGTGTAGTAAAGGATACGCTCCGAGGTTGTCGTCTTACCGGCATCGATATGTGCGATGATGCCGATGTTTCTTGTGAATCTAAGATCTCTTTTTGCCATTCGTCATTCGAATTTAAAAACGGAAGTGAGCAAAGGCCTTGTTAGCCTCGGCCATTTTGTGCATATCCTCTTTTCTCTTGAATGCACCGCCCTCGTTGTTGTAGGCAGCTACGATCTCTGCACATAATTTTTCTGCCATAGAGTGGCCTGAACGCTTACGGGCGTAAGCAATGATGTTCTTGATTGAAAGCGAAATTTTCCTTTCCGGGCGCAACTCTGTAGGCACTTGGAAGTTCGCTCCACCGACCCTGCGACTCTTAACCTCGATCTGAGGGGTCACATTTTCGAGAGCTTTCCTCCAAATATCTAGAGGAGCCTTGTCAGAATCTTTCATCTTCTCGCCTACCATATCAATGGCATCGTAAAAAATAGAATACGCGATACTCTTCTTCCCCTGCAACATAAGATCGTTCACGAAACGTGTTACCATCGTGTCGTGAAACTTAGGATCAGGAAGTAGAATCCTCTTTCTAGGCTTCGTTTTTCTCATTTTGTGAAAAAATTAAAAGTGAAAATTAATAAAATTACTTCTTAGATTTCGGCTTCTTGGCACCGTACAGAGAGCGGGACTGAGTCCTGCCTTCCACACCTGCCGTATCCAAAGCCCCTCTAAGGATGTGATAGCGCACTCCTGGAAGATCCTTCACACGACCTCCTCTTACGAGCACGATTGAGTGCTCCTGAAGGTTGTGACCCTCTCCCGGAATGTAAGCATTGACCTCTTTAGTGTTGGTGAGACGCACACGCGCTACCTTACGCATTGCCGAATTAGGTTTCTTCGGCGTCGTGGTGTAGACACGCACGCAAACACCTCTCTTCTGAGGGCAAGCATCCAAAGCACGAGACTTGCTTTTGAAAGCAATAACCTCGCGCCCTTTGCGAACTAATTGTTGAATTGTAGGCATAAATAATTGTAAATCTTTAATTTATGTTTTCCCCTTTTCAAAAGGGGCTGCAAATATACTCATAATTATTTAAAATACAATGCGTTTGTTTAATGTCTTTTGAGAAATAATGATTACATTTGAGAATTGAAAATAGTTCAGTAATGCACAATTCATAGTCCCCATAATGAAATTTCTCACGACCGCCAACAGATCAGGCGGAGTCGCTTTCGGCAAAGCGTTAGTTATAGAAGAAGCCGTCATTCACGCCCTCAAAAACGGGCCTGACATCAGCAGCTACACCGGTGAGGATGCTTTACTCGTAATCTCCCTCGCAAGGGAGCGCGCCCTCGCCGGACTAAAGAAAGAAGCAGGAAGAGACATACACGCCTTGGCGGAAATAGACATTCTTCAAGACCCTATGATAAGAGGGGCAATCAGACATAATCTATTCGATTCCAAACTGGATCTTTTCAATGCACTCGACACCGCAATGAAGCAAGTCTGCGCAATGTTCAACGACAATGACGGACTGCTTCCAAATAATAAAGTTCTCATAGTCAACGACATTCGCAAGGTTTTCGGCATAATTAGATCCTACCTGCATGAAGGCTCTACGCTGAATCCTCTCGCAGAGATGCCTCCGGGAACAATAGTGGTGGCAAAGGAGATAGCCAAGGAGGTAATTGCCTGCATTAATCTCGAAAATATGGCCGGTATGGTCTCGGAGTTCTGCGCTGAACACGACAAACTGGATATATTCGCAAAAAACAACGGTTTCATCTCTTTGACAGGCTTGGACAACTGCGTAAAGGCAATACGCACAGGTGACCGCCTGATCATAGACGGCAACAACGGAAAAGTCATAATCAATCCGGACGAGAAGACTCTCCAAGGATATCTCTCGGAAGAAAAAGAATTCCGGCTAAAGAGGTCAGTACGACTTGACTACAAAAACAAGCACATTAAAGTCTACGGACAGGCAGGCACCACAAACGAGGTCAGAATAGCGGCGGAATACGGAGCGGACGGCATCAGTCAGTTTCGAAGCGAATTCTCATACATCAACAGAATTGGCTCAGCACCGGACGAGAAGACGCTCTCCCAGTCTTACGCCACGGCAGCCTCTTTCTGCAAAAAGAGCTATACCATTATCAGACTCCTTGACACCGACAGCAGCTCCCGACTACCTTATCTTCAATATCCGGATGAGGAAAACCCGCTCCTCGGGCTGAAAGGAATCCGCTACCTTATTAAGAACGAAGAGCTGCTCAAAACACAGATTCGGGCAATTCTTAGAGTTCCCGCTTACATCAGAATCGGTTTGTCGATACCGATGGTTACAACCCCTGAAGAAGTCATCAAGGTCAAAAATATCATCAAGGAGTGCTCCGAGGAACTGACGAGGAAGAATGTCAGGATCAACCAAGGCCTGCCGGTGGGAGTGATAGCCGAGACTCCGGCCTGCGTCTTCAACATCGAGGAAATCGCCGAATTGTGCGACTTCATCGACATAGACACCGACAGTCTTGCAAGATACATCCTTGCTGCGGACAAAGGCGAGGAGACTATCGACATCTCCGATCCGGCAGTCGGAAAAGCCATAAGGCAGATAGTCGAAGGCGCCCACAAACACGGAACGTCAGTCGGAGCGGGCGGTTCTCCGTTAAGAGACCCGCGACACTTAGACTGCCTTCTTGAAATGGGAATTGACTATTTCAGCGTGCCGGGGCCGGAAATTCCCGCAATGAAAGAAGCTATATTGAATAAAGAATGAGTAAATTTGCGTATATTTACGACAATCAATTTTAAGAGTCAAAAATGCGCGAAATTCTGTTCAGTTTGTTATTGCTCGGCCTGGCTTGTCCGGTCTTTGCCCAATCCGGCGCGAAAAACTATTCAAGCAAAGCGAATTACGACCTTGCGGAAAGATTCTCATCAAAGAAAATCGACCAGATGGTCTATTCCACGAGACTTAGTCCCGAATGGTTCAAAAATTCGGACAGTTTCTGGTACACTTGGAAAAATTCGGACGGCACGGCCTACTACGTCGTTGATGCGGCCACAGGCTCCAAGACGGAAGTATTCGACCTCCCGGATCTGGCTATGCGGCTGACCGAGATTGTCAAAGATCCTTTTGACGCACAGCACATTCCTTTCAAGAATCTCAAATTGAAGGACGACAAACTGTTCACATTCGACATACAATCCACAGCCGACAAAATCGACACTTCCAAGATTGCGAAAAAG
>JBAYFJ010000195.1:0-3425 GCA_041667245.1 Bacteroidales bacterium
ACAACAAGAAGTCTTGGCTTATAACCAGATGCCTTCAAAAGGCGGATCAAGCCTCTGAGGTGAGCCGAAAACTCGGGATGACGGCAAAGGCTGCGTTGGAGAAGTCGATGCGTATGCCATCCGGTTCCGATGAGGAAAAAGAAGCTAAGATTGCCGCTGTGAAAGATATGTACACGTTTCTTCACGTGGACGAGGATGCGAAGTATGAGATTCTCCGTCTCAACGACAAGGCAATGTGCTATGCGGAGAAGCTTTCCGTAGGCAAGCTTCGCGTTGAGGAACTTCATCGTTTCGCGGAAAAATTGATTGGCAGAGCGAGATAGCGGCAACGCTTGTGTGGATGTTAAAAAGTAAAAGATGGATAAGAAAGAGTTGGAAATAATGGCGCCTGCGGGCAATTTCGAGTGTCTTCGGGCTGCGATTCAGGGAGGGGCCGATTCCGTCTATTTCGGAGTGGGGCATCTGAATATGCGCTCTCATTCGGCTAACAACTTCAGCGCTGATGATCTGCCGGAGATTGTGAGGATATGCTCACTCTCAGGAGTCAGGACTTATCTCACGTTGAACATAGTACTCTACGATGAGGATCTCAAAGAGGCTCGCCTTACCCTTGACGCCGCAAAAGCGGCAGGCGTGACCGCAATCATCGCCTCGGATATGGCCGCCATTGCATATTGCCGCCGGATCGGACTGGAAGTCCACATATCCACTCAGCTCAGTATCTCCAATGTCGAGTCGCTCAGGTTCTACTCTCAATTCGCGGACGTGATAGTCCTTGCCAGGGAACTTAACCTCTTTCAGGTTAGGAACATCTATGAAACGATCTGCCGCGAGGGCGTCAAAGGGCCTTCAGGAAACTTAGTCCGCATCGAGATGTTCGCCCACGGGGCCTTGTGTATGGCCATCTCGGGGAAATGTTACCTCAGTCTACAGACTTACGGCGCCTCTGCCAACAGAGGGGCCTGCTATCAGCTTTGCAGACGCGGCTATATGGTCACCGATCTGGAGACAGGCAATCAGCTCAACATTGACAACAAGTACATAATGTCCCCAAAGGACCTGTGCACCATAGAGTTTATGGACAAAATCATCGGGGCCGGGGTGAAGGTGTTCAAAATTGAGGGCAGAGCCCGCTCTTCCGAATATGTGAAAAAGTGCGCTTCTTGTTATCGCCGTGCCGCGGATGCGGTGTGCGAAGGCACTTACACTCAGAGACTCGCCACATCTTTGAAAGCGGAACTCTCCGAAGTCTTCAACAGAGGCTTCTGGGACGGCTACTATCAGGGAGCCCGATTGGGGGAGTGGAGCACGGTCTACGGAAGCCATGCCACTAAGAAAAAGGTCTATTGCGGAAAAGTGACCAATTGGTTCGGCAAACTCAGCGTGGCAGAGGTCCTCGTGGAGTCAGCCGCCCTTAATGTCGGCACACCTATATTAATAGAAGGGGCAACTACAGGGGTGATCGAGTATGTGGTGCCTGAGATTAGGGTAGAGTTGAAGCCTGTCCTAAGCGCATCCAAAGGCACATTTTGCTCGATTCCGATAGATTTCACCAAAATTGTACGCGGTCGGGGCGAATCCGGGCAGGAGTTTTTAGACGAAGATTTTAAGGAACAGCGGCTCCGCCGCGGGGACAAACTCTATTTGTGGATTGACAGCAAAGACTGACTTTCTTGAATTAGGTGTCTCCAGACACTGAAAAAAAAAGTGAAATATTTTGCAATAATTGAATTTATGATTACCTTTGAAGCGGTTTGTGTAAATGAGTAGATTATCATTTATTAATATTTTATTAATCTTTTTTCTATGAGTACTATTTCTATTAAAAAAACCTGTATGTGGGTAGCTGCCGTATTGGTGGCTTTCTCATCGGTTTCCAGT
This sequence comes from Bacteroidales bacterium, assembly GCA_041667245.1. Taxonomy (GTDB): domain Bacteria; phylum Bacteroidota; class Bacteroidia; order Bacteroidales; family UBA932; genus Cryptobacteroides. The sequence continues at coordinate 1,882 of JBAYFJ010000195.1, forward strand.
TGTAAAGATTATGACGACGATATCAATTCGTTGAATGATCGTTTGACAGCTGTTGAGGGCGACGTTAACGACCTTCAGGACGCTATCAAAGCTGGAAAGCTTATTACAAGTGTTACTCCGTTCACCACTGGTGACGGGGGATGGACTATTACATTCTCTGACAACTCTAAAATAGATGTCAAGAATGGTGCGAAAGGCGACAAAGGTGACACCGGCGCTACCGGCGCTCAGGGTGACAAAGGTGACAAAGGTGACACCGGCGCTACCGGAGCTCAGGGCGAGAAAGGTGAGAAAGGCGATGACGGTATCCTTGACATCAAGGAGAACGGTATGGTCTATGACATCTACCTTCTTGACGGCAGAGTTTTCCGTATTGCGAAAGATAACCCTAAAGTTGAATCTATTCAGGCTGACGAATGCTGGACAGAGGACTACAACAAGAAATTCATCATTCTTGCCAGAGTTAACCCTTCCAACGCTACTGTAGACTCTTCCACAATCAAGATTCAGACAAGAGAGTTCGTTCAGACTTGGACGAAGGCAGAAGACGTTGACTTCAACGGCCCTGCTTATCTTGAGGCTGAGCCTGAGGTTAAGAAACTTTCACAGGCTGATATGGAAGATCTTTATGGAACTGACACAAAGGTCGTCGCTACGGGCGGTGAGTATCTCATCACTTACGATGTTACCGATGTCCCTGCGTTCAAATTGGCTAACGGTATTTTCGATTCTGAGGATGACATCCCTGCTGATTGGCGCGGTGACATGTCAGACATTGCCGAGTACTTCCTTTTCGCAGAGTATCCTATGGTTTCTTCAAAATTGAGCCTTATTGCTGCAAGCGAGGAAGAGCTTCCTGCTGTTGAGACTGAGATGGCAAATTGCAGATCACGCGAGTGCTTCGCAATCTTCTATGATTCTCGGAAAGACCTTTACAAAGGAACTGCTACCATTACTCACGAGGACGCAAATGATCCTGCTTGTGGATTCTGGAGCGCTGACGGCGATTCTGTGATTTACTATATCAACACTATAGAGGATTTGGCTAACGCTAAGATTCAGTTCTCTTACACAAAGGATGACGCTACTTATCCTTATGATCTTTATTATCGTCAGGATGCGCCTTTCTTCCCAACTAATCTTTACTCTGAGAACGCTTTCGCTGACATGACAGATGTCACTTGGACGCAAGCTCTGAATAACACTTTAAGTGTGACTCTTGACGCTAAGACCGGTTTGGCTAAGGTTAATTTGTCTACTTTCCCATTCGTTGGCGTAGCCACAGCCACAGACGGAATGGCAGTAAGAAATACGTTCAACTTCGGTCTTGACACTAAGTGTCAGCGCTTTGGTGTCGGCACTTTCCAGACTGAGAGGGTTTATAGCGTGCTTGATGACCCTAAGACAACCGATACGGACGAGAGAGAATTGGCTGCAGATGATGTTACTGTAATAGTTAAGTACATCAAGAAGGCTTACGAGGTTGAGAACACAGCAAAGAGATACATTCCTATTACTGCGACAGACAAGATTTTGGATACAGC
>JBAYFJ010000196.1:0-3409 GCA_041667245.1 Bacteroidales bacterium
ACATCATCGGAGGAGGGCCGCCGTGACCGCCGGGGCCGCCGCCCATACGTCCATTTTTCATTCCTTTGGAGGCATTGTTAAAATTGCCGAACCGGAATCTCATCGAGAGCACTGCGTAACGTCCGAGAGTGTTGTTCCAAGTCTCAGTGTGATAGTTGGATGCGTCAGAGACAGACAAGTTCTTGGACTCGTTGAACAAATCATAGACCTTCAAAGCTAAAGTGCATTTGCTCTTGAAAAGAAGTTTTGAGACCTCCGCGTTCACGATGTACTCGTCATCCTGCTTCACGGAATAGCCTTTGTACCAGTTGTAATTGAGACTTGACACAAGTGTGAGGCCTCCGGGAATTGTCCAGTTCATAGAACCGGCGAGCTGGTTGTTTCTGGTCATATTGGTGCTCACCTTGGAGACGGTGTACCAGGACTTTGAGAGTCTGGTGCGTCCGCCCAACTGCAATTCGACCAGATCGTTTCTGAACGTACCTCTGAGTCTTTCAGTTATGCTCATAGATTGGATGTCATTTCTGGTGAAGAAGCTTGCGTCGTCAAGGTCCGGATAGTCAGTGTGGAAAAGCTCATAGTCGAATTCTCCGTCTTTGTAGTAGGTGCCCGTCGGGAAAGATGTGCTGCCTACGTAGGATGAGGATTTCGAGTAACTGCCGCTGAACATATTGGAAACCGAGAAGTTGGATTTCGCTATAGGCGAGTTGTAGAATGATCTCAGGCTCACGTTGCCGGATGTCGGTCCGTTGACCGGGATTGAGTACTGAGCTCCGTTGGTACTGTACCAAGTGGCGTTCACAATCGGGTCATTGACCAAGCTGGCGGAAAGACGCAGGCTTAATGTCGCGAATGTCTTCTTGTTGGAGTACCTGTAGTCACTCCTTAGAGAGTGTGAGAAATACGGCTTCAGATAAGGGTCTCCGAAAGAAACGTTGAGAGGGTCAGTGTTGTCCGGAACAGGCATCAGCTGCGTTGTCGAAGGTTGCGAGGAGCGGCCCATATAGAACAATCTGATGTTCTCGTTGTCGGTTATGTCGTAGAAGAGCATTGCCTCAGGAGCCCAGTTGACAACGTGACTGTCATACACTTCCCCATTGGTCTCGTTGTGAGTGTAGGTTGGGTTGGCATTGAAACCGACCTGTGCTCTTAACTTGTTTTTCTGATACATAAAGTCAGCGCCTATCCTCTGATTGACGTATCTGTTCAGGATGTTGTTGGAAAAAGTCGAATTCATCGCCTCACCGGTAGTGTTGTAGAGATAGTTGTCGAAGAAATCGTCAGAGCCGACAATTCCGGAGTCGAAAGTGTTTTTGTAGGAAGTGGTCTTGTTCCAGCTCAGTTCGTAACTGCCTTCAAGATAGAATCCTCCACCCAAAGGCTCAGTGTAGGTAAGTCTTCCTGACAAAGTCCTGTTCTTCTGGTTCTGATCATATCTCTGATTGACAGTCGAATCGGCCTGAGTTCCGTCTTCAAGATAGTCTCTGGTGAGAGACTGGTTGAAGCCGTTCATATCGTTGTTGCTGAACGAATAATTAGCCATAAATGAGAGCGTTCTGCCCGGAATTCCAAGTCTCTGTCTGAAAAGGAAGAAGCCTTTGGTCTTCCAGTTGCTGTTGTCGCCGGTGTTTCTGTTGAAGCCCACATTGGTGGTGTCTGCGGAAATGCCGTCATTCTTAAGAGTCGTGAAATCGGAATACTCGCTAAAATTGCCGTTTCCGAAAATGACCTCAGGCTGGAAGATAATAGATGTGTTCTCACTGAACTTATGCTCCAGACGCGCTCCGAAACGATGGCCGTAACTGTTTGTCCTGTTGAAGCCGTTAGTGTTGTAGTTCAGGCTGGTGCCGTCGTCAAGATAGGTAATCTTGTTGCTCTTCTCCTCAACGTCCGCCTTGGTGCCGTTGAAAAGATAATTAGCCCCAAGTTCCATCTTGTCTCCGAACAAATCCCAAGATCCGTTCAGTCCGCCCATCCAGGATGTCGTGATACCGTTGCTGTCTCCGAAACCTCCGCTTCCTCTTCCCATTCCTCCGCCGCCTCCGCGCATACTCTGCATCATACTGCCGGCAAGATCGTTGAATCCCTGATTGTTGGTGTTGTTGGCATTGAGAATGAGGCTCACCTGACTCTTGTCAGTGAACTTGCCCACAAATGCGGCTCCCTGGTATCTCCATCCGTCATCTTTCCAATCTTTTCCGGTCTGGTCGTAATAGCCGCTTTCAGGCACATCGTGTCCTCCCCCGACATTGGCATTTCCGAAAAGCCCGTTCATCATTCCCGGTCGTACGGAAAGATCGATTACGGTCTCTTCGTTACCATCATCTATTCCTGTGAACTCAGCCTGCTCTGATTTCTTTGCCACCACCTTCACCTTGTTGATGATTTTAGCGGGAATGTTCTTCGATGCGAGCTGCGGGTCGTCAAGGAAGAAAGTCTTGCCGTCAATGGTAATCTTGGATATGGTCTCGCCGTTCACCGTGATGGAACCGCTCTCGGAGACCTCCACTCCGGGAAGTTTCTTTAGCAGGTCCTCAAGCATATCGTTGTCAGTAGTCTTGAACGAGGAGGCGTTGTATTCAATGGTGTCCTTCTTGATAATGATAGGATTGCCAGTCGCCGACACGGTGGCTGCGTCCAGAGTGGTCTTGTCCAGTTCCAATTTGACAGTACCAAGATCCACCGCCCCATCAACTTTAATTGTCTTAGTGTAGGACTTGTAGCCCAAAATCTCGGTTTTGAGAAGGTAAGTTCCCTTTTTGACCTTTGTAAGAGAGACTTTCCCCACGTCATCGCTGAGAGAATAATTGGAAGCTGATTTGGCTCCGTCAGGAGTGAGGGAGACGGTGGCGAATTCCACCTCTTCTCCCGTAGATGAGTCCTCAAGCTTCAATGTCACGGTGTTTCCGGACTGTGCGCCGGCCGTGAGAGGCAGCGCGATCATCAGCGCCAGGCTGAAGATTCCGGCAAATAGATGTTTACGATAATAACCCATTCTTATGGTAAATACACTTTGTTAATAATTCAAGCAACGAAACATTAGACAGATTCTCCCCTTTACGGTTTAATCTTGCTTGAACTTTTTTTTGAAAAATCCGGAGCCTGCCTCACGCGGTCCGGATTAGCCTGAATGAATTTCAGCCAATTCGTGGAAGTCTCGGTGCTTGTGAGCGGACTGGAAAGCTGATAATAATGGCACATAGCGATGGCTAAAGCGTCTGTCGCATCAAGAAATCTCTCGTTCTCATCTATGCCGAGAATCTTCTGGATCATTGAGCAGACCTGCTCTTTCGAGGCTGCCCCGTTACCGGTGATTGCCACTTTCGCCTTCCTCGGGGCATATTCGTAAACGGGGATATTTCTGATCGAGGCGGCTGTTATCGCCGCGCCCTGCGCTCTCCCGAGTTTC
>JBAYFJ010000197.1:0-3357 GCA_041667245.1 Bacteroidales bacterium
CACCGTTGTGTACAAAGGTTTTACGGCCTCCGAGAACGGGCAGGTCAGAAATTCATCCGGCATAGCCGTGGCTTTCAAGACCGATTCAAAGTCAATCTACGTTCTGACCAAATACGGTGAGATCGGGTTCCCCACCAACACCAACGGCATCTCCGGAAGGGGTTACGATCTGTACATAAAGAAAGACGGCAATTGGCTTTTCGCCGCCGCAAAAGTCAATTCCGACAAGTCTCTGAGCAAGCCTCTCAGTTTGATTGGCAACATGGCTGAGGGCGAGAAGGAATGTCTGCTGTACCTGCCGACTTACAGCGAGGTGCTTTCCGTGAAGATAGGCGTGGAGGAAGAGGCTACATTGGAGCCGCTCGCTATGCCGTTCAGACACAGAATAGGCATTTTCGGCTCTAGTTTCACTCACGGTTCAAGCACTTCGCGCGCCGGAATGACTTATCCCGCACAATTCACCCGCGAGACCGGCCTTCAGATGTTGAGCCTCGGATGCAGCGGCAACAGCAAGCTTCAGGACTATTTCGCGGCTGTGCTTGCCGACGCGAAGGTGGACGCTTTCGTTTTCGACGGCTTTTCCAACCCTTCCGCGGAACAGATTAAGACTAGACTTTTCCCTTTCATTGAACAGATACAGGCCAAACATCCTGACACTCCTCTCATTTTCCAAAGGACCATTTATCGCGAAGGAGAGAATTTCGACACTGCGGCCTACAACAGGGAGCTTGGCAAATTCGCTGTTGCGGACAGCCTGATGAAGATTGCTTGCAAAAAGTACAAGAACGTCTATTACATCAGACCTAACGCCACAAGCCCTGACCACGAGGCCACGGTCGACGGCGTGCATCCTTCAAACTACGGCTACACTCTTTGGGCCGAGTCCATCGAGAAGCCCGTCAAGCACATTCTTCGCAAATACGGAATCAAATAACACATAATCATAATGAAAAGATTTTTCTCTCTCGCGGCAGGCTTTCTTGCCGCTGTCTCACTTCTCGGCCAGACGCCCTCTCACGTTAAATATGTCTACACGGAGGCCTCTCAACTGAACATTATCGGGAAGATTAGCGAGACTTCCAACCCGTATCACAGGGTGGACACCTGCAAGTACAAAGGCTTCACCAACGGTGAGAACAATCAGGTCAGATGCTCTTCCGGTCTGGCGGTGCTTTTCACGACCAATTCTTCGACTATCTCGGTCAAGACGGTGTACGGTTTCCTCTACACCGGGACGACCACCAACTGGGTGGCTCACCGCGGCTATGACCTCTACATCAAGAAGGACGGCGAATGGATATATGCTAAGTCAGGTGTCGCCCCAATGGGAAAGGAGGGGGATAATGCAGTGATTATCAAGAATATGGACAGGAGCGAAAAGGAGTGTATGCTCTACTTGCCGCTCTACAGTGAGGAGAAATCCATAAGGATCGGCGTCGAGGACGGGGCTACTTTGAAGCCTCTCGAATCACCTTTCCGCCACAGAATCGGCATTTTCGGGTCAAGTTACACTCACGGGGTCTGCTGCGGACGCGCGGGGATGACATATCCGGCACAGTTCACTCGCCACACGGGTTTGCAGATGCTGAGTCTGGGATGCAGCGGAAATTGCAAGCTTCAGGATTATTTCGCCGATGTACTGGTCGACGCTGACGTGGAGGCTTTCGTGTTCGACACCTTCTCGAATCCGACTATCCTTCAGATCAAAGAGCGTCTGTTTCCTTTCATTGAGAAGATTCAGGCGGCGCATACTGGGATTCCTCTTATTTTCCAGAGGACCATTTACCGCGAGCAGAGGAATTTCGACCTGACCTGCGCCAAGGATGAGAGTGACAGGATTCAGGTGGCCGACAGCCTTATGGCTATAGCTTGCAAGAAATACAAGGATGTCTATTACATTCATCCTAATGCCAGCGCTTCCGATCACGAGACGTCCATCGACGGCATCCACCCTTCAAACTACGGCTACCAGCTTTGGGCCGAGTCCATTGAGAAGCCGATCAAGCACATTCTCCGCAAATACGGAATCAAATAAAAAGAGCCGGGCGCCTGACGGGGCAGCCGGGTTCCGTTTTCCTGTCTACCGATGTTGATTAAGCCACAATTTCAGCACAGGGTCCGCCAAGACCACTTGTTTGTTATCAGTCTCGACAAGCTCTTTCTTCATCAATGCGCGTTTGACGACGCTCACATTAGCTGATGAACCTAACTGATACTTCTGAATAATCTCCGCAGAGGAGAGTGAATCTGTGATCCCGTCCGCCAATGCTCTCAAATAATTCATCTGATAGGCTGACAAATTTTCCGTCTGCTTTTCAAATAACGGGGAATTCTGGTCAATAAGATCTTGGCGCGCCTCGGCAAAATCCTGATTTGTGGCTCTCTTCCCGGTTTGAATCCACAACAGCCAAGCTAATTGCTGCACGTATGAAGAGTGATTGTCAACCGTCTCACATATCTTCCCGGCTAAATCTTCAGGAACAGATTTTCCCGTGCTCTCAAACCGCTCCTGAATGTAAGTGACCCAATCAGGAGTGGGAATTTTTGTAAGGTAGACCGCATCGCCGAATTTATAAAACGGCAAGCTCTTCTTCTCGAACAGTTCGTTCATTAAATGTTTTTTGCTTCCGAAAAGGCAATAAGACACATTGTGCTGCAGTTGCCAAACAGTTCGCAACCGCTTCTGAAAAGTCTTGGAATCCTTGAATTCGGCAATTTGCTGAAATTCGTCAATGCAGACGACTATATCAATCCCCTTCTTCTTGGCTATCTTTTCCGGCAGCTGCAAGATGTCGTCAATGTCCACACTTTTCGGATTAACGTCCAATGAGATAGAGAAATCAGACATCGGATCGAGCCCTATCGTGAATCTGGGGCTGATACGAGACAGGAAAATCTTTGCCGTCTCTAAAAGTTCATCCATTTTAGAAGATGTCTGTTTCAGAACGGCCGAGGCGAAAGCGTCATAGAACTCGACATCGGTTCGGCACGAGAATATGTCCAAATAGATGGTTTTCAGCTTTTCAGATTGCGCAAGCCTACAAACCTTATTGACCAGTGATGTCTTACCCCATCTGCGCGGCGAGATCAAAACAGTGTTAATTCCGTGGGTGAAGTTGGCAAGCATCCGGGCTGTCTCCTTTTCCCTGTCAGTGAAATTATCCCCTGAAGCTGCCACTCCAAAAATGAACGGTTTCTTTTCCATAGCCATATTATTAAATCTATTCCGAGACAAATGTAAGTAATAATTTTATTAGTAACAACATTATTAGTAATAAAGTTATTACATCTCACGGACGGCCGTCAAATCCGTATGGCGAACTTCTTGAGGGCGGAATCCACCATCGACTCAGGCAC
>JBAYFJ010000198.1:0-3331 GCA_041667245.1 Bacteroidales bacterium
TATTTCTTTCTCGAAACCGGTCAACTCGCCGGCCTCGAAAGCCATCTTGGTGTAACCGTATGAGAATGTTCCCAAAAAGTGTCCTGTCTGATGGCCGGATTCCGGGAATATGACCACGGTCTGTCCGTCGGCGAGAGCCTGCTCGGAATCTCTGAACGTGGCTCCATTGTTTTTGACTGCCTCCTCTCCCTCGTGATTGATTCTGAACGCCGGAAGAAGTCCGATTGATCTGAGGAATTTGTTGGCTCCGGGGAACATCGAAAAGACATCCGCGCGGACGATGAAGTGGACAAGTCTGTCACTGAACGACATAAGGATTCCTATCGCGTCATTCAACGCGTTCTGATGATTTGAGACAATCAGAAGAGGAGTCCCGTCCGAAGGAATGTTTTCCGTATTGAGGTACTGTATGTCTTTGTACATAACTTTCTCATACAGAAAGCGCAAATAAGACTTGAACCAACGATACGCCAAAGGTAACTTACCTGTGTTTTGCTTTTTTTCCATTGATTTACAATAATCGCAAATGAATCGCAAAGATATGCAATTTTGAAAAAACCAGCAAAAAACAGGTCGTTCCACTCCCCTTATTCCGTCTAATAATTCGGGCCTTTGGTCGAAGTCTCAAGTATTTACTTCAGGAAAAGAGCCCCGTCAAGATTGATATTTCCGGTCTCCGGCGAGACGCCCTCATCAGACGCTGAATAGTTGTAACCGCTTACCACAAGCAGCGCTTTCGGTCCGTGGAAAATCAAGACTCCCGAGGAATCCTTCTGGTCGAACTCCTTCAGTTTAGCCACAGGCACGTTCAATCTTATCGAATCACAGACCATCACATCAAGAGTGTCTCGGCTCAGAGCGACAATCTTTGAGGATGACTGATTGAGGACAAGCATGCGTGAGTAGTTCTTCGGGATCTCAACAAGATGATTGCCGAGATAGTAATTGCTGTAATAGAGTTTTTTCGCAACCTTGGTTTCTTTCTCAATTCCTCTTCTTTCAAGAGAACGCTCGGACACCTCGGAGAAATTCCAAGGCCCGACGGATGAGAGCAAGAACAAGACAGCGAATGAGGCGAGAATCCACCAAAATCGCCTGAACCTACTGATCATCAGCACGATGCAAACTATGTAGCACCATAGATTGAACAGAATGACATAAAGTCTCGGAGCGGTTATGCCGTAGTCCGACACTCTCTTTCCGATGGCCACGCTCATCAGCACCAGCAGCGGAAGCATTATCGCAGGCAGAAGACGCAGGGCCTTCTTGTCGAATGAACCGCCTTCCCTGAATTGCGTCGGGTAAAGCAGCACGGTAACCAATAGCATTCCGCCCATCGACACCGTGACAAGTATGCTCACCCAGCCTTGCGGAAGATTCCAGGTGAACAGAATCTTCGCCGCATAGACATAGAGCACAAGAAGATAGGCTCCGAGAAGAGGCATCAAAAGATAATGCACAACCCCTCCTCCGAATTTGCCGGGTCTGTCAGTCCTGTTATCCCGCATAGCGTCTTCCGATGGCAGCAGCTGAAGGAAAAGCACCGGCGCTATGAACACAAGTGATATGGCGGCCATATCATAATAAGCATTGTCACCTATCTTAACGGCGAAAAGTTCTCTCAAGGCCGTCAGAAGCAGTGAAAGCCCTCCGAACATCACCAGTCCGACGGCGAAGGAGACCACAAGCGAGACTATGCTCTTGAAAGTGAAATTCCAAAGTTGAATGTCGTATTTGCCTCTTAGGAAAGGCAGCAAGAAGAAAAGCACGATCAGAAGGACGACAAGAGATGCTATGCCGATGGTCCATTCATCGTCAAAAGGATAGCCCCTTGAAAGGAGAATGCACAGGCCCAGCCACAGCAGGCCGGAAGCTAATCTCACCGCGGCGGAAAGGCCTTTTCTGTCTATTGTCTCGGCCCAAAGGGTCAAGCAAGCATCAAGCAATGCGGCTGTGGAGAAAAAGAATAGGCAGAAGAACTGAGTTTTGTCGCATAAGTCTTTGCCATTATGAATGAACACAATCAATGAGACGGCGCAGGCCGCCATCAAAGCGACTGGAATCGGAAACCTTCGGATGACCGTCAGAAAGCCTTCGCCGAAACGTCTGAAAGTAAATTTACGTGTCATAAAAAAGATTGTTTATTGTTCCGTCTCTTTGCGTTTTTCCCCTTGTGTGAAAAGACGGTAGTCCTGAGGGGTGCATGCCTCTTTCTTGCGAAAAGCCGTGAAAAAATAATCGTTGTTCTCGTAGCCGAGAGTAAGCGCGATTTCTTTGACCGTCATTCCGGTGTTGGTCAGCAATTCCTTAGCCTTGTTGATTTTGACGTCCTGAATGTACTGCGCGGGCGAAAAGCCTGTGTACTCTTTGAAAATCTTCCTAAAATTGGAATAACTCATACAGACAGCCTCGGCCACATCTTTCGGTGTGATCGTCACGAACTTGTCCGAGATGATGATCTTGGCGCTGTTGATCCGGTCGCTGATGTCGGACTCGATGTAAGGGTGATTCTTGTCATAATAGTAAGTGAGGCTCAAGATGTGGCTCACAATGCCGTAAAGGGCCTGCTGAAAACCGGATTCCTGAGACGAAGCGATGTTGATGGCTTTGGTGTAAAGATCCGTTATCTCGCTGTGTATGCCCACTTTCAGTACGGGTTTCTCTTTGCTGAAAAAGCCGTTTCGCACGAGTTTGTCCATAAACTCACCCGTGAAGCCGACCCAGTGTTCCTTCCACCCGCTTTCCTCGAAAGGCCTGTAAGTGTGCCAGACACCGGGGAAGAGCAGGAACATATCCCCGGCACTTATCCGAGTGTCTTTGTCTCTTCCTGTCGCCTCCGACGAGAACAGCCCGCCTCCTTTGGTGATGTAAAGCAATTGGTACTCGCTCAGAACTCTGCCGCGGCCGTAGGTGAAGAGATAGCGCTCCGGATGTTCTTTAGGTGGATAAGCGCAGCCGGGCAATATGTCCTGATAGCCGACGGAATTGACGGCGAGTCCCCACTTCAGGTCCACCGAGTTAACGGCGAGATATTTCACGTGTACCGAATCAAGCATATCTGATGTTATAATAAATGTACCGTTTGCGAATATACAAATAAAATCATTTAGTCAAGTAGATTGTCATAATAAATAGCGGGCGTAAAATTGAAATATGCGAAATTCGCATTATTAATTAATAGCACGAAACCACTAATGAAATCATCAGAAAGGAGTTTTTTAGCATTTGACATAGGTGCGACGAGCGGAAGGGCGATGGTCGGCACATTTTCGGAAAATGATTTCCGGATGAGCGAAATCTATCGCTTTCCCAATAGCATAAAAGAAAGTGA
>JBAYFJ010000199.1:0-3318 GCA_041667245.1 Bacteroidales bacterium
ACGGTCACGACAGCAAGATGATTGCTTACGCTCGCTCTTATACGGTCATAAGCGCTCAATGTTCTCTGATCAATCTTTGCGGCGCAAGCATCTCGGACCGAGCGAAGTTTCTTTTCCTCGGCGGAAGTGGACTCCACGATGTTGGCGAGTTCCTGCTTCTTGGCTTTGAGGTCACCGTTGCGGACTGTAAGTCTGTCGTTGATGTCTTCCATATCAGCTTTACGGGAGGCTATCTCAGTCTTGATGTCGTTGATGTTCTTTTCGGCAATCTGTCTGAGAAGACCCTGATTCTCAATCTCTTTGTTGATGGAATCATACTCGCGGCTGTTGGCGATGTTCTCGATTTGCTTCTGGTACTTTGCAATCTGAGCATCGCAGTCTATGATGTTCTGCTTGTTGTCGGAGATGGACTTCGTGAACTGGTTGATTACCTCGGAGCATTGCGCCGCCTTGGCCTTGAAATCAGCGATCTCAACTTCAAGATTCTCCACTTCCGAAGGGAGTTCGCCCCGGAGCTGGAGAATTTTGTCGATAGCGGTGTCTGCCTGCTGCAAGGCATACAAGGTCTTAAGTTTCTCTTTTACACTTAATTCCGAATCAGCAAAACTCTTCTGTAATGATACGAAGGTCTCTCTCTCGTCAATAGGAGTCTCGACTTTCTTTGTTTTCTTTGCCATAATTTACAAATAATATATCGGATTGTTTTTATCTATATTTTCACTAATGCGAACCACAAAGGTAGGAAATTTTTTTCTTATCAGAGAATATAATATCGTGACCACCTCAACCTCGCTTTCCAGATGGCCTATGTCCATTATCATAAATCCTTCCGGCGTGAAGAAATGATGGTAGGAGATGTCTCCGCTGATGTAAAGCTGTGCTCCTGAATCCATTGCGGCCTGAATTAGAGAACTGCCGGAGCCTCCGCACATCGCCACGGTCCGTATCGGAAGAGCTATGGGCTTTGAGGTTTTGAGCACCTTGAGACAGAATTTCCCTTTTAGCGTCCGGGCCACCTCATCTACAGTCATCGGGACAGGAAAATCCCCCACGGCACCGAGACCGGTGTTCTCGGAGTCGGGGTCAAGAATCCTGACATTCTCCAGACCGATTCTACGCGCCATAGCTCCGCTCACACCTTCAAGTACCTTGTCAGCGGTGGTGTGGGCCGCATAAACGGCGATTCCGTTGGAGACTGCCATAGTGACCGCAAGCCCGACGGGATCATTCACGCTAATCTTTTTCAGACCGCCGAAAATCAGCGGATGATGAGTCACAATCATATCCGCCCCGCAGTCGATGGCTTCCTGAACCAAGGCAGGTGTGCAGTCAAACCCCACAAGAACGGAGTGTGTCTCTGCATTTTCGTCACCGACGCACAAGCCGCTGTTGTCCCATTTTTCCTGAATGGACAACGGGGCGAATTCCTCAATTAGATTTGTAATGTCCCTGACTTTCATACGTTCACAAATGTACTAAAAAAACTCGGCTTTCCTAACCGATTTCGGAACCGTTGCGAAGAGTCTCCGCAGGAGTTATGAAACGCATAGTCCCATCTCCTTGCTGAGCCATAAGGATCATACCTTTTGACTCAATTCCGAAGATTATTCTCGGCTTGAGGTTGGCCAGAATACAGATCTGACGGCCTTTCATATCTTCCGGAGCATAGCATTTCGCAATTCCCGACACAATGGTTCTCTTGTCCATACCGGTGTCAATCGTCAGCTTGAGAAGCTTGTCCGACTTAGGCACTCTCACCGCTTCCAGAACGGTTGCGGTGCGTATATCCAGTTTTTTGAAATCATCGAACTCTATCTCGGACTTCTGAGGGGCCACCTGCTCTGCCTCCTTCTCTTTCAACGCAGCCTCGTTTGCAGCTTTGATGTCGGTCAGTCTCTTGACTTGAGCCTCGACTACGGAATCCTCAATCTTGCTAAAAAGAAGCACCGCGTTACCAAGCTGATGTCCTTCCGGCAGCAATTCGGCCTTTCCGAGATCGCTCCAATCAAGAACTATTCCATTGTCCGCCTTACTTTTAGCCGCGCCGAACGGTTGGGTGTGAAGAGCGCGCCCTTCTCCTTCTTTGTAGATGTTCTCTCCTACGGTTCCTGCTTCTCCGCTACGATGATCCTCACCGGCGTTCACACCCACATTGATTATTTTGCGAAGCTTATCGGCCGAGAAAGGAAGGAAAGGCTCGAAAGCCACGGCTAAATCTGCACAAATCTGAAGCGACACGTTAAGAATCGAAGCGGTTCTGTCAAGATCAGTCTTGGCGACAGACCACGGCTCTGTGTCTGAAATGTACTTGTTGCCTATCCTTGCTATGTTCATAGCTTCTTTGAGCGCTTCGCGGAAATGGAATGTGTCCAAATTGGCCTCCAAAGACGCTTTCACCTGCGGTATCTGGTCCAAAGTCTCTTTGTCGATCGGCATCGGCTTCTTGTTGGCAGGCACTTTCCCACCGAAATACTTATTGGTAAGCACTACGGCCCTGTTGACGAAATTTCCGAAAATGGCCACCAACTCGCTGTTGTTCCTTGTCTGGAAGTCCTTCCAAGTGAAGTCATTGTCTTTGGTCTCAGGCGCGTTCGCACAAAGGACGTAACGCAGCACGTCTTCCTGACCCGGGAACTGATCGATGTACTCGTTCAGCCACACCGCCCAGTTGCGGGAAGTGGAGATTTTGTCTCCCTCAAGATTGAGAAACTCGTTGGCAGGCACATTGTCAGGCAGGATGTAGTCTCCGTGAGCCTTCAGCATCGAAGGGAAAACGATGCAATGGAACACTATGTTGTCCTTTCCGATGAAGTGGACCAGCCTCGTGTCTCCGGACATCCACCAGTCTTTCCACGATTTAGGCAGAAGTTCCTGAGTGTTGGAGATATACCCGATAGGGGCGTCGAACCAGACATAGAGCACTTTGCCCTCGGTTCCTTCTATAGGAAGAGGAATGCCCCAGTCGAGATCACGGCTGACGGCTCTCGGCTGAAGATGAGCGTCAAGCCAGGATTTGCACTGACCGTAGACATTGGTCTTCCATTCTTTGTGCTGCTCCAGAATCCAATCTCTTAGCCACGGTTCGTACTCATTCAGAGGCAGATACCAATGTTTGGTCTTAACCTTTTCCGGTGCGGCGCCGCTGAGAGCGGATTTAGGGTTTATGAGCTCTTCAGGGCTTAATGTGCAGCCGCATTTCTCACATTGGTCGCCGTAGGCATTCGGATTGCCGCACTTGGGACAGGTCCCGGTGATGTAACGGTCGGCAAGAAACACTTTGGCCTGAGGGTCGAAATACTGCTCGGACTCCTTGGTGAT
>JBAYFJ010000200.1:0-3304 GCA_041667245.1 Bacteroidales bacterium
GGATGCGACTGTCTTTGATTTTGTGCTATATTGTCGCCGTTTTCCTGACAAAACGCCATTTTTAAATAACAGACGCAACACGATGTCGACAAACATTCATTTCACAAAAATGCAGGGGGCCGGAAACGACTACATTTACGTAGACACTTCCGCATACCATATCGAAAATCCGGAAGACCTTGCCAGAAAATGGAGTTCCTTGCATACAGGGATCGGCTCCGACGGCCTTGTCCTGATCGGAAATTCGGACAGGGCGGATTTCGGAATCCGCTTTTTCAATTCAGACGGCTCCGAAGCCGGCATGTGCGGAAATGCTTCCAGATGCATAGGGAAATACTTGTTCGAAAACAAGATGACAGACAAGACCGAAATCACCCTGGACACATTGTCCGGTATAAAGACTGTCAGGTTGCACATTGAAAATGGGAAAGTGGCTTCCGTCACGACCGATATGGGAGAACCGATCTTTGAAGACCACAAGCTTTTCCGTCCTGAAAATTGCGGAGGCAGGGTCATTCCCATCGATGTCTGCGGAGTTGAAATCTCCGGAACGTTCATCTCGATGGGAAATCCCCATTTCGTGATATTCGTCGACGACATCCTTTCCATAGACCTGAATGTCCTGGGTCCTGCAATAGAGCACTGCAGCTTATTCCCGGAAAGGGTGAATGCGGAATTCGCGCAATTGCAGCCCGACGGTGCTATACGGATGAGGGTCTGGGAACGTGGTTCCGGCGTTACGATGTCCTGCGGAACCGGTGCCTGCGCCACAGCCGTGGCGGCGACGCTTCGCAAAAATGCAGGGCGGGAATCCGAAATCCTGACGGACGGGGGAAGATTGTTTGTCGAATGGTCCGCAAATGACAACCACGTCTACCTGAGCGGCCCCGCGGAAAAAGTCTTCGAGGGTGATATCGAAATATGATGAGTCCGATATTGTACCGGACTTGTGCGCTTCTCCTTTTTAGGACAGTTTTGAATCAGACTGTTTTTATCCATCGCATATTTCAATTTGTGATTGATTTCAGATAAGCCACATTCAGTGCAAGGCAAGACCGCTCGGAGGGGGCTTGTCCTGATCTTGCAGAGCTCTGAGGCGTTGCTGCCTTTGCTTATCTGAATGTCAATCTTTCGTTCCATTTTTTGTTCTATACTCCAATACTCCAATGGCATCATTTTTTCAATGTCCCGTGAGGCCTTTCGTTATTGTAGTAGGAAGTCCATTTATCCGTCATCTCTCGTACTTCGATTTCCAATTGTAGAGTGTCCCTCTTGAAATGCTATGATTTCTGGCCGCCGTTTTGACATTTATGCCACTTTCGAGTTCCTGGACGGCTTTTACCGTCTTTGTCTCGCTATGGAAACAAGTTGGTAGAAGTTGTCCCTCAATACAGAAAATTGGGAATCAATACGCTTTTCGTCGTAGGCTCACAAAGCAAATATGATATACAGTTAATTGTCTAAAATAGAAATAGCCTTAGCTCCTTTTTTTACTTTCTCTTGCCGAATCACTGAGGTTGGTATAGATATTGAAGCGGAAAGACTATAATATTAAATCAATAGAAAATAATAGAGAAAAATTTCCTATTTGTTTGAATTTGATTACATTTGCACAAAATAGATTTGTTATGGCAGTATACGTTAAAGCTATCCCTACATTGCGCGGTGCAGTTGCAGAGCGTTTTGTACAGAAGTCCGAGGATAATCTCCGCAGACGTGCTACTGTTAACTTTTCTAAAGAAGCAGCTAATTCCAAAGCTATATTGATGAAGAGAAGTGCGAGCAAGTAATTGTGGGATACCTATTGGATAAGTGCCTCTTTGTTAGGCTATCAGAAGAAATAATAGATCAATGTCAATCCTATGTATGTAGTAAGGATCTTGACATTGATTCTTTTTTTCATACAAATCAGAAGGATAATTTCCAAGACTACAACAACGAAATGATGGGTTATTCTCATTGTTTCTATACAGATGGAGCAAATCCTCAAATGGTCTGTGCTTTTTCTCTTTCTCATTCCGCACTCAGAACAGAACTTCTCCCAAAGCCAAAGAGAAATAAGTTTAACAAAACTATTCCTAATCCAAAGCGCCGTTCTCAGTATCCAGCTATCTTGATTGGGCGGCTTTGTGTATTTGATGATTTTCGTCATTTCAAAGTAGGTGATGAAATGATGGACCTGATTAAGACAATTGCTATTGATCAAAACAACCCTTGTGCAGCTCGCTTCTTAGTGGTTGACGCCGTCAATAACGAGAAAGTTATCGAATACTATCAGAATAATGGCTTTAAATTTTTGTTCGAGTCTGATTCCGAAGAACAAGGATGTCTGCATAACGTACTTCATGAGACATTACTTCAAAAAATTAAGAAAATTGTAAGTGGCACTGAGAAACCTGCCATTAATTGTCCAACAAGATTGATGTATTTTGATCTTATTGTTCTCAATCAGGACGCATAATGTGTCATTTCCTGATTTAGGTTGACTGTTCATCTGCCTTATCGCTTGGAAGAGTTGACTCGGGTTTATAGATTATTACTGATATTGGTTGACTTCTGAGTTTTATCGCTGAAGTTACTCTTCGAGTCTTATCCATGTCATGGGTTGACCGGAGTTATTATGCTGAGGGACGTCCGCTGACAATCCGTCAAAGGTAAACAATTATCCGCGATGTCAGAGTCGGCCCGTTTACTTTTTATAGCCAGAAGCCTGTAACTCGTCCATTGCTTTTGGATCTCGATTCTCTGTCATACTTATTCGGAAGCGGTGCTGCCTATGGAGTGATGTGTAACCATTGCTGGCATAATGCATACCTCGGTCTGAGTGATGGATGACATTGGATGATGAACTCTTTCTGGGCAACCTTAGTGGAAACGACGCTCTCATCGTGCTTATGAACGGAAACTATCCTGCTTTAGTCGCGCTTCCAACTATTTGATGCGTTTCTGCAGCGAGTTGACGTCCTGATTATCTTGTGCCGGAGATGGCTGCTGAGGTTGTGTTGCTTTCATTTGCATAGGTCGGTTGCCTGTCGTCTCTGAGAGGCGTGTCCACCCCCGGACTCGTGCAGGGGTAAGGGGCCGGAGCGAACAACGTGAGCGGAGTCCTCTCAGAGACGACAGGCAACCACCCCGAGTTGCTTCACCCAGGACAAAAAAAGGTGACCATTCAGTCACCCTCAATCAAGTTGCAGACGAAGACCGGTTTCAACGGACTTCCACCCACAAAGTCCTTGTATTCTTACCCGAATAAGGAGGCATAAGATATGCAGGCTTGAAAGTGATACCGTTTATTTCAAACTCA
>JBAYFJ010000201.1:0-3292 GCA_041667245.1 Bacteroidales bacterium
TAAATGTGATAATATGCTAAAAGTCAAAGCCAATTTTTTGATATTTCTGTTCTTTTTCAGTGTGACCGCTTACGGGACAAGTCCGTCCGGAGTGGCTAAGGATAATTCCGGATGGCTCATCGAGGCTCAGCCCGGACCTGATTATTATCCTGCGGCGGTAGCCAACGGCGAGATAGGCGTGACTGTGGGCAAAGAGCCGTTCAAACTCGGCGCCGTGATCATCGGCTCGGCTTTCGAACACGGCTCCGCCCGGAGCGTTAGCCATATCCTTGAAGGAATCAATCCGATCGGGCTTTCCCTGACCATTGACGGACAGGCCCTCTCTGATAAGGATGTCATTTCGGAACGTCAGGAAATCAATATGAGCAAGGCCGTCCACACCACTGTGCTGACTTTGTCCAAAGCTACCGTAACTTACTCTGTCAGAGCGTTGCGCAATATGCCTGACGTGCTGATGATGAGAGTGTTCGTCACCGCTTCAGAGGATGTTGAAATGCTTTTCTCCAATTCCCATTCTTTCCCGTCCGGTTTTGCTGACAGACTGGACGAAAAGCGTGAAGTGGACACTGACGACGGCAAGAAAATCTTCCTTCAGAGGACTTCGGGAAGTTACAACAGAGGTAAGGATTTCATAGCGGCGTCATCTCTTTTCATCTGCACGCAGGGCTGCGAGAGTTATGTCAGCGACAATGTTCCCGTCAAATTGAAAAAAGGCGGGAAAGCCGCTTTCACCATTGTCGGTTCAGTCTGCGCGACTTCCGCCTTCTCAGATCCGTGGAGCGAGTCTGAGCGTCAGGCTATATATGTCCTTCAGGAGGGCCCGGGGCAAATCGTTAGAAAGCATGAAAGCCTCTGGAGCGATTTGTGGCAAGGGGATATAGTCATTGAGGGAGACATCGAGGCGCAGAGATGCGTGCGATTCGCACTTTTCAATCTTTACAGTTCCATCCGTGAGGGCAGCCGCAGAAGCGTGGCGCCGATGGGACTTACGGCCACTGGCTACAACGGCCACATATTCTGGGATTCCGAGATCTGGATGTTCCCCGCTCTTCTTGCTCTGAATCCGGATCTGGCCCGCCAGATGCTTGACTACAGGTTTGACAGACTTCATGCCGCAAGGCAAAGGGCCGAGACTTATGGCTATGCCGGGGCTATGTTCCCATGGGAAAGTGACGACAAAGGAGAGGAGGCCACTCCGACTTTCGCCCTCACAGGGCCTCTGGAGCATCATATCACAGCCGACATCGCTATTGCGTGCTGGAATTATTATTGCGTGACCGGCGACAGAGAATGGCTTCGTCAGGAAGGATTTCCGATTCTTAAGGAGGCGGCTGCGTTCTGGACTGACAGAGTCAAGGCTAATTCCGACGGGTCTTATTCTATATGCAATGTAATTGGCGCCAATGAATATGCCGTGGGTGTGACCGACAATGCTTTCACCAACGGCTCCGCGAAAAGGGCACTGGAATATGCTTCCAAGGCGGCTAAGGTCCTTGGAGAGAAAGCCGATTCACGATGGAAAGAGATTTCCGACAATCTTCGTCTGCCGGAGTTTCCTGATGGTACGACAAAGGAACATTCTGAATATGAGGGGGTTATGATAAAGCAGGTGGATGCCAATCTGCTCGGCTATCCTCTAGGTCTGGTGACGGGGAAGGAGGAACTGCTCAAGGATATATCTTATTACTCCGAGCGGATAGACCCGAAGCACGGTCCTGCAATGAGCTATTCCGTAATGTCAATAGAATATGCCCGGATAGGAATGGCGGACAAGGCTTACGAGATGTTCAATCGTGCGTATAAACCCAATATGCGTCCTCCTTTCGGGGTTTTCGCGGAGACGGCCACAAGCGGTAATCCTTATTTTATGACCGGTGCCGGCGGGCTGATTCAGGCTGTGCTCTATGGTTTCGGAGGTCTGGAAATTACTGACAAGGGCCTCGTGAGGCATTCTACGGTGTTGCCTCAAGGGTGGTCCGATTTGGTAATAAAGTCAAAAGCAATAATCAAAAATTAGAGATATGAGGAAAATTATTTTCACTTTTTTTGCAGTCCTTCTCTCGTTTTCCGCTATTGCGGGTTCGGGAAAGGCTTCTTTCAAACTGATCACGTTCAATGTCCGCACAAGCGCTGCTATGAGGGCTGACGGCAACAACAAATGGGCAAATCGTTGTGATGGCGCGCTCAATATGCTCAATAAGGAAAAACCGGACGTGTTGGGTGTTCAGGAGGCTGAGATTGATCAGTTGCAATATTTTGACGCTCAATGCCCTCAGTATGCAAGGGTGGGCGTGGGCCGTGACAACGGACTCGAAGGCGGAGGCGAGACTATGGCCATATTTTATCTTAAGGATCGTTTCGACCTTCTCGGCAGCGGCACTTTCTGGCTCAGCGAGACTCCGGACGAGGTCTCCAGAGGTTGGGACGCAGTCTGCAACCGCACTGTTACTTGGGTGGAGCTGAAGGACAAGGCTTCCGGCAGGTCTTTCTTCTATTTCAACACTCATCTGGACCATCAGGGCCGTGTGGCTCGTGAGGAGAGTGTCAAGTTGATTGTGAGCAAAATCCAGTCAATAGCAGGGAAGAAGTCAGTCGTCTTCCTGGGTGGCGATTTCAATTCTTCTTTGGAGAGCCTTATCTTCAAGCCTTTTGCGAAAGCCAAACTCAAGTCGGTTCCTGGTGACGGCAACGGTACTTTCAACGGGTTCGGCACTGCTCCTGACACCATTGTGCTTGACCACATTTTCTGCAGAGGGAAGGCCGGCTACAGCTCCTCAGTCACATTGAAAGGCGACTACGGTGTGCCGTACCTCTCCGACCACTACCCGGTCTCCCTCGTCTTCACACTATAGATCCTCTCTTTTCAGGTTGGACAATTCGTCCAGCAAATAGAAGCGTTCGGTTAGTTTCTTTCCGTTGACGATGATCACTCTTACGCCGGGAAAAGCTTTGCCCAGCTGCCTTCCGACCGCGGTGGTAGTGATCATCCCGATGCCTTCGTAAGAGGCCTGAGCGTTGTCGTGAAGATGGCCTGAGAAAACATAACTAACGCCGTGGCTTTTGAATATGTCGAAATATAATTTTCTCTTGTCCGGAGCCTGTGTGGAGTAGCCTTCTTCCTCATCAATGTCATTCAGAAAGAAAGGGTGGTGAGTGAACACTATTGACACATCACCCTTCTTTTTTTGTCCCAAAGCCTCTTCAAGCCATTTAATCTGGCCTTTCTCACAGGCTCCCAAGGCCGTCTTGCAATCCTTTTCAGGATTCTCGTACTTGATGAGGTTGGAGTTGA
>JBAYFJ010000202.1:0-3291 GCA_041667245.1 Bacteroidales bacterium
CGACGTAAGGGGAATATTCCAACGATGATATAAGCATCTGAGGAGTGCCTTCCACCTGCTTTGGAGCAGGGATAACTTCAAGAATCGCATCCAGCAATGCTGTGATGTCAGTGGTAGGTTTTTTCCAGTCGTCTGACATCCAACCTTGTTTGGCGCTGCCGAAAACAGTACGGAAATCCAACTGGTTCTCAGTGGCGTTCAAAGAGAACATCAAGTCGAAGACCTCTTCCTGAACCTCGTCAGGACGGCAATTGGGTTTGTCCACTTTGTTCACTACGACGATAGGCTTTTTGCCCATTTCCAGAGCCTTCTGGAGAACAAATCTGGTCTGAGGCATACAGCCTTCGAACGCATCCACCAGAAGCAGTACGCCGTCGGCCATATTCAAAACCCTTTCCACTTCTCCTCCGAAATCGCTATGACCGGGAGTGTCGATAATATTGATTTTGGTGTCTTTGTACACCACCGAGACATTTTTCGCTAAAATTGTGATACCTCTTTCTCTTTCGATGTCATTGTTGTCGAGCACGAGATGTTCCAAATTTTCGGGCTGCCTAACCAGATGGGCCTGGAAAATCATTCTGTCAACGAGAGTCGTTTTGCCGTGATCGACATGCGCGATAAGCGCGATGTTCCTAATATTCTGCATATAATCTAAATAAGTTTCTACTAACTTGAACTTGCAAAATTACGTAATTCTATAATTTTATCCTATTTTTGTAGTCCAATTTTACAAATATGTCAGATAAAATCATCATTCTTGACTTCGGTTCGCAAGTCACACAGCTCATAGGCCGCCGTCTCAGAGAAATCGGCGTCTACTGCGAAATCTACCCTTTCAACAAAATTCCGGCTATCGACGCGTCTGTCAAAGGGATCATACTCTCCGGAAGCCCTTGCTCGGTGAGAGACAAGAACGCTCCGCAGATAGATCTCGACGGAATAAGAGGCAAACTTCCTATTCTCGGGATATGTTATGGCGCTCAATACCTTGCAAGCAAGTACGGCGGCTGCGTGGACTCGTCGCTCGCAAAGGAATATGGCAGGGCTATGCTGGACGTGACTTCCCTATCGCCCCTTTTCAAAGGTGTCGCGGCGCATTCACAGGTTTGGATGTCACACGGAGACACGATTTCGAAACTGCCGGAGAACGCAGAAGTCATAGCGTCCACCGCGGATGTGGAATATGCGGCATATCACTTCAAGAGCGAACCGACTTATGCGGTTCAGTTCCATCCGGAAGTTTTCCACACTGCTGAGGGCAGCAAGATTCTTGCGAATTTCGCTTTGGGGATATGCGGCTGTGCGGGAGACTGGACTCCGGCGTCTTTCATTGAGTCCACCGTGGCATCTCTTCGCGAGAGACTTGGCGATGACAAAGTGATTCTCGGCTTGAGCGGTGGAGTTGACTCCTCAGTAGCGGCCGTGCTTCTGCACAAAGCCATCGGCACAAATCTGACTTGCATTTTCGTCAATAACGGTCTACTCAGGAAGAACGAGTTCTCGGACGTGCTGAAATCATACAAGAATATGGGGTTGAACGTCATCGGAGCTGATGCTTCCGAAGATTTTCTAAAAGGTCTTGCTGGAGTGACCGAACCTGAAGCGAAAAGAAAAGTGATAGGCAGACTGTTCATCGAGACCTTCGACAAGTACGCTCGCACAATCAAAAACGCCAAATGGCTTGCACAGGGAACCATTTATCCTGATGTCATAGAGTCGGCCGGAATCGAGGGGATCGCCTCCAAAATCAAGTCTCACCATAATGTTGGCGGGCTCCCTGAGGAGATGAGCCTCAAGATAGTGGAGCCTCTTAGGATGCTCTTCAAGGATGAGGTCAGAAGAGTCGGCAGATCGCTGGGCATCAAGGAAGAACTGGTGGGAAGACATCCTTTCCCGGGTCCGTCGCTTGCCATCAGGATCATAGGTGACGTGACTAAGGAAAAACTGGAGACTCTGAGAGATGCGGATGACATTTTCATCAAGTCTCTTCGTGAATATGACTGTTCATCTATGAATTTCCCTTCCGCTTCGGATCCTCGGCTTATGGCATCGAATCTTTATGACGCAATCTGGCAGGCCGGGGTTATACTGTTGCCTATCAAGAGCGTGGGCGTGATGGGTGATGAACGGACTTACAAGAATCCTGTCGCCCTTCGGGCTGTGGTATCGACCGACGGAATGACTGCTGACTGGTTTCACTTCCCATACGACTTTCTTGCGAAGGTGAGTGACGACATCATCAACAAGGTGCAGGGGGTGAACCGAGTTGTCTACGACATCAGCTCCAAGCCGCCTGCGACAATCGAGTGGGAATAGGCCTTGATAACTATTTTCAGACGAGGGTGGAGAAAAATACTTTGAGAATCTGAAAGTTTTAGTATCTTTGCAAGACATAACTGCGCGGGTGGCGGAATTGGTAGACGCGCTACTCTCAGAAGGTAGTGCCTGTATTGGCATGACAGTTCGACTCTGTTCTCGCGCACAAAATCCCCTCAAAATCATCTGATTTTGAGGGGATTGCCTTTTTAGGCGCACCAACAACTTTATTTAATCATTAAAATACCGGCGAAAAGATTGTTTTTAGAAAAAACATTTCTATATTTGAGCCAATATGAGTAACAGAGTCAACACAACATTCACAATGACCCTCACGACCACTTCCGGTTGCGAGGTCATCACTCGTACCGCCACGTTGACTACCACGACCCTTCGGGGTTAAATTTCACACGCGTTTCTTCGTGAACCGCATCCGCAGAGCGGATAAAACATTCCCTTAATATCAGTATAATATCTTTCCACTCACTTGGCAGAACGTAATGCCGGGACAGAGGCTGGAAAGAGCAACGGTTGAGATAATGAAACACATCATAATTTTAGGTGACGGGATGGCGGATTGGCCCGACAAAAGATTGAACAACAAGACATTACTACAATACGTAAAGACCCCTTATATGGACTTGCTGGCCTCAATGGGCCGCACCGGAATGCTCAGAACAGTACCCCAAGGGTTTCATCCGGGAAGCGAAGTGGCAAATTCATCAATCCTTGGCTATGACCAGAAAAAAGTCTATCAGGGACGAGGGCCGCTGGAAGCAGCGAGCATAGGAGTTGAGCTGGAGGATGACGACCTTGCGATAAGATGCAATTTCGTTTGTCTGAACGGAGATATAATCAAGAACCACTCTTGCGGAAGGATGGAGACAGAAGAATCCAGAGTGCTGATTGACTATCTTCAGGAAAGGCTCGGAAGCGAGATGGTCCATTTCTACACCGGGGTAGCCTATCGCA
>JBAYFJ010000203.1:0-3274 GCA_041667245.1 Bacteroidales bacterium
AGATGTGGAAGATGGCCGAGTCCTCTCACGAGGAGCCTTCAAACCACAATCCTCTCTTCCGGACCAACATTCCATTCCCGGCAGAATAGAATTTCTCATTGCGTAAACATTTCCGACGGACATTTAGCGGGCTGAACGGCCTTTATGCCCGCTCAACGTCATCGGAAATGATTATGTCGCCGCACCTCGCCGCCATAAATCAAAAGGCGGCGACAGACATCACTTTTCACTTTATGTGCTGCGGAGAAAAAATGAATTTATTTTCAGTTTGTAAAGAACGATGAAAATGAATATATTTGCACTTCTATTTCTGTCGACAATGTAACTCTTACGCAAGTATATGAAAGTTGGAATCATTATGGGCTCATCCAGCGACTACGACGTAATGTCGGGGGCGGTGGACACTCTGCAATCCCTCGGGATTGACTTCGAGAAAAGAGTAGTCAGCGCGCACAGAACGCCTGATCTAATGTACAATTACGCCAAGACAGCCAAAGAAAGAGGGATAAGCGTCATCATCGCCGGAGCAGGCGGTGCCGCCCACCTTCCCGGAATGGTTGCCGCAATGACCACGCTTCCGGTAATCGGTGTTCCGGTGAAATCCAAAGCCCTGAACGGACTTGATTCCCTTCTGTCGATAGTCCAGATGCCGTCGGGAGTTCCTGTGGCGACCGTGGCCATCAACGGGGCGGCAAATGCGGCGCTTATCGCCGCCTCAATCCTGGCTCTCCAAGACAAAGACATTGCGGATCGGCTTGAGATGTTCAGAAAAGATCAGACGGAAAAAGTTCTAAAAACGGAAATCTGATGACCAGAAGAATCGGAATAATCGGTGGCGGGCAGCTTGGCCTTATGATAGCGCAAGAGGCTCACCGCTTGGGCGCATTCGTTTCCGCTCTTGACCCCAGTCCCGACGCCCCCGCATTCGCGGAAACCGATTCCTGCATTGTGGCGGAGTACGATGACCTCAAAGCCTTGGAGGCTCTCGGCGACAGCACCGACGTCCTCACTTACGAATTTGAAAACGTGCCAGGAGACATCTTGAGGCACCTTGAAGGAAAATACGACATAAAGCAGGGAATTGCGCCACTGTTCGATTCTCAGGATCGCCTCAGAGAGAAAAACAATGCCAGGCGGCACGGCCTTCCGACACCCGACTACATCGCAGTTCCCGAATGTTCGGCAGACGAAGATTGCGCGCTGGTGCCGGTAATTCTGACTGACGAGCAGAGAATTGAGGAATTGACGAAAGCTGTGGGACGAATCGGCTTTCCTTGCGTGCTGAAGACAAGAAGGCTTGGCTATGACGGTCACGGACAGGAAGTTATAAAGAATGCTGATGACATACCGGCCGCAAGCGCGCTTCTCAAAGTGCCTTGTGTTCTGGAAGGATTCGTGGATTTCGATTACGAGTCGAGTGTCATTATGGTCCGCGACGGGGAAAACATAATCCATTTTCCAATCGGCAGGAATTTCCACAAAGGTGGGATTCTGGATCTGAGCGTGGTGCCGGCAGAAGGAATGTACGAAGGGGAGAATGAATCCGATACCGGAAGAAAAATTACTGCCGCTTGCGAGAAATTTATGACGGAATGCGGCTATTTAGGTATTCTGGCGATAGAACTATTTGTCAAAGGTGACGAATTCGTGTTCAACGAAATGGCTCCGAGACCGCACAACAGCGGCCACTACACCATCGAGGGCTGCACCACAAACCAGTACCGCGAACTTGTGAGATTTTTGCTCGGCGAACCGTTGAACAAACCACATCTGATCGCTCCCACTGTGATGAAAAACATTCTGGGACAGGACCTTGAGGCCGCCCGCGAGATAAGCGGGAAAGGCGTTTTCGTCCACATTTACGGCAAGACCGAGTCGAGACCGAAAAGGAAAATGGGCCACATAACATTCGTCCCATGCACATTGGAGCAGTACCGGGAAAACTGGGCTGGCAAATTTATATACGGGAATGATTATTAACTATTTATACAGGTAAAACAGATATGAAGAATTACCGGATTTTTGTTGAGAAATATCCTGAGTTTCAGGTCGAGGCCACAAGCCTTCGCAATGAGCTGAACGAGAATCTTCAACTTGAGTTGAAGGATCTCAGACTGCTGAACGTCTACGATTTGTTCGGCTTCTCTCCCGAATTGCTGGAAGAAAGCCGTTACCGAGTGTTCGGCGAAGTCGTGACCGACAGCGTGAGCGATGAATGCGACCTTGAGGGAAAGAAATATATTGCCGTGGAGTACCTTCCGGGGCAATTCGATCAGAGGGCGGCTTCCGCAAAGGACTGCGTCAGACTGATTGATCCGAAGGCGGACGTTGCCATAAAGAGTTCAAAACTTCTGATTTTGGATCCGAGTGTGTCCGACGAGGATATGGCCAGAATCAAACACTACTACATCAACGCGGTGGAGGCCAGAGAGAAGGATCTTTCAAAACTCTCCGACACCGAGCACGCTCCCGTGAATCCCGTTCCGGTTCTGGAAGGGTTCACTGCTATGAAAGACGATGAGATGGAGCAGTACTGCGTCAAGAAAGGTTTAGCGATGAATGCGGACGACCTCAAGGAGGTGAGAAAGTACTTCATTCAGGAAGGTAGAGATCCCAACGAGACAGAACTCAGGATTCTGGACACCTATTGGAGCGACCATTGCCGTCACACCACTTTTATGACTGAGCTTCAGGAAGTCGGAGTCGAGGACTCTTTCGTCAAGGAAGAAATAGACGGCTCGCTGAATCTGTACCTGAAGATGCGAAAGGAACTCGGCCGCAAGAACAAAGGATTATGTCTTATGGATATGGCGACGATAGGTGCCAAGTACTTAAAGGCCAAAGGATTGCTTGACGATATGGAGGTGAGCGAGGAGAACAATGCGTGCAGCATATTCGTGGATGTGGACGTGGACGGGAAGATAGAGAAATGGCTGCTTCAGTTCAAGAACGAGACCCATAATCACCCTACTGAGATTGAGCCGTTCGGAGGAGCCGCGACTTGTCTTGGAGGTGCCATCAGAGACCCTCTTTCCGGAAGGAGCTATGTTTATCAGGCTATGCGCGTCACAGGTGCCGGAGACATCTATAGTCCTGTAGCTGAGACAATTCCTGGTAAACTGCCTCAGAAGGTGATTTCCAAGAAGGCGGCGCACGGCTATTCGAGTTACGGCAATCAGATTGGTCTTGCCACGACTCACGTTAGAGAGATCTATCATCCCGATTATGTCGCTAAGAGACTTGAGGTCGGCGCCGTGGTCGGTGCCGTGAAAGC
>JBAYFJ010000204.1:0-3271 GCA_041667245.1 Bacteroidales bacterium
ACCTATATATATATTCAGTTTATGAGCTATCGCATCAGAAGCTCCGCCAACCTGAATCTCGAACTGCCCGGGTTCCAAATACCTGTTGCCATAATTATCAGTCAGATACAATTCCGTCGCCGGAATCCCGATTTCCACGACCTCAGTCTCACCGGGAGCCACCTTAACCTTTGCGAAACCTTTCAGCAGCTGTACAGGCGTCATAATAGTGCTTACCACATCCCTTACATAGACCTGAACGACCTCTTTCCCGGGAACAAGCCCTGAATTTCTCAAAGAAACCTTAACCCTGATTGTGTCATAAGGGTTATATTCCAGCTTGTCAGTCTCGGCATTCAGGTACTCAAAAGAAGTGTAGCTGAGTCCGTGGCCGAAAGCCCAAAGAGGCGCGGGAGACGAAAACGCGTAATCCCTTCCCGGATGTTCATACGTGCCAGGCTCCTTATAATAGCCTTTGTCGGTGGAAAGATGAGCATAATACGAAGGGAGATGCCCGGTGCTTTGAGGAAAAGAGAAATTCAGCTTACCCGAAGGATTCACCTTGCCGAAAAGGATGTCGGCTATTGAATTGCCCTCCTGCTCTCCGGCGTACCATTGAGCCAGAACCGCAGGGACATTCTCTTTCACCCAAGGAATCGCGAACGGTTTTCCCGCCACAAGAACAACCACTACAGGCTTTCCGACAGCGCACACAGCCTCGACAAGCTGTTCCTGGGCCCCTGTCAAAGCTATGTCATTCAGATCGATACCTTCACCACTGGTGGAAGCCTCCTGGCTATATCTCACGAAAGCCGTGCTCGAGCTGCCCACGAAAACAATGGACACGTCACTGCATCGCGCGGCTGCCACAGCCTCCGGGATTCCGGAAGTGTCCAGCGAAGCCACAGCACAGCCTTTGGCATAGTTAATCTTAACTTTGTTCCCGACAAGCGATGATATACCTTGAAGAGGAGTAACCCCGTCCTCATTATTCTTGCTCCAAGTGTAATCCCCGAACTGGATATTACCGGCATTAGGCCCTATGACGGCAATCGAGCCGAGTTTGTCAGCGTCAAGCGGAAGCAGTCCGCCATCGTTTTTCAGCAGGACAGTGGACTCGTCAGCAATCTGGCGAGACAACGCGACGCCCTCCTCGGAACGAAGGGCCTTCTTGGTAGCGGCATTGTCAGAATACGGATCCTCAAACAGGCCCAGCTCGAACTTGGCCCGCAGCACCCTGCGCACAGCCTCGTCAATGTACCTGACATCCAGTTCGCCGCTCCTGACCTTTTCGGCCAGCGTCGTGAAACACGTGCTGGACGCCTCTACGTCAAGACCCGCCGTAAGAGCCTGGCGCGCGGCATCAAAATCAGTCGCCGCCGTGTGGTGGAAATTCTTAAGCATATTGATAACGCCCCAATCCGAATAAACATAGCCCCTAAAGCCGAATTTGTTCCTCAACACATCCGTAAGCAGAAACTTGGACGCCGAATTGGGCACCCTGTTCCAAGAATTGTAACTGGACATAACCGCCATAACGTTGGTCTTGGAAAACACTTCCTCGAAAGGCTTCAGATACACATCGAACAAATCCCTGACGCCACATTCCACTGAAGCGAGATTCAGCCCGCCCAAAGGATTGCCGTGAGGCCCGTAATGCTTCAACATCGGGGATATACCGTTGTCCAGATAGCCTTTCACCTCCGACACCGCCATTTGAGAGCATAGGAAAGGATCCTCAGAGAAAGACTCCTCAACCCTGCCCCACCTCAAATCTCTGGCCACGTCAATGCAAGGCGCAAGCACCTGCCTGACCCCCATAGTGTTGAGCTCCCCGGAGATGTACTGTGTCTTCCGGTAAGCGAGTTCCGGATTGAAAGTGCTCCCCATCGCAATGTTCTGCGGAAACACAGTGGCCCCCTCGTGAACCACGCCGTGAAGTGACTCGGCCACTGAGAAAGCCGGAATCCCCAGACGCGTCTCCTCAAGAAAATACTTCTGAATCTGTCTGAAAGACTCTTTGCAATTGGCTGCGGTCAGAGGAAATCCCTCGAAGAATCCGAAAGCCACATCAGAACAATTCTGCGACAATTTGCCGGCGTTCAGAATCTGACCGTCGTAAATGTCCCACGAATGCAGATGACGGATCTGGGCAATTTTCTCCTCCAAAGTCATCCTGCCAAGCAGGTCATTCACTCTCGCCTCAGTAGGAAGCGCGGGATTTTTGTAAGGACAGTCATTTTGGGCGCTCAAGACGCTTGAAACGCAACAAACCAAGGCTACAGCCGTGCTTAGGAATCTTTTCATTAAAAATCAGATATTAGATGTTGTGATTAACAGGATAGCTGAAAGTATTGTCTTTCATCCACCTTCCTTTGTATATTTTCGCACCGGAAATGCTGAACAGCTTCTTTCCGGTACCGCCAATCAAACCGTCTGACCACCACTCAGTAACAGGATAAAGCATCAAGACACCGTCAGGACTGTCAGAGACGCTTTTCACGCCGTAGAAAGGATACGCTTTAGTAATCTCGTTCTTCAACACGTCGTATTTCCAAACATTCTCGTTAGTGGTCAGCCACAGCATATCCTTCTCACCGTTAACAGGATACAAATCGTGAGCACAAGTCTCCGATGATGGAATTTCATAAAGAAGCTCTCTTGAGGTCAAAGAAGGAGCTTTTTTGTCATTGTTGTACTTGTAAGAGTACAACAGCGAGCCCTCAGTAGAGTACAGCCTCTGCCGCTCCTTGTCCCACACCACGTTATGGGCCGAAGGCAAATTGTATGACTTAAAAATCTCACCCTTGCATTTAACGGTGTCCGTGACAAAAGTATTCAATTTTCCGTCAGTAGAAGTGGCCACGGCAATGTTTCCGTCAGGCAGCAATTCCGCGGAATGAGGATTCTGCCCCGCATAAGCATAGAACATTAGTTTACTGTCTGCAATTCTTATCAGCGCCACAACGCCGCCGGAAGCTGTCATAAGAATATACTTTCTATTGTACACCGGCTTTACTTCGCTTGGATTTGAGAACCACGTGTAATCGCTAACGGGAACTCCGGCTTTTTGAGGAGTCCAAGTCCAAATTATCGAATAATCCGAAGCGTCAAGGATTGACACTGAGCTGTTTGCCTGGTTGGTTATAACTATCGACTTCTCAGGCAAAGAGAAATGAGGATTTTTGACATCCGGCTTTGATTCAGAACTGCAACAGAGAATCAGCATAATACTGACAAAAAACAAAAAAAATTTCTTCATGTCTATTTACAAATAACAATTTGCAGTAGC
>JBAYFJ010000205.1:0-3263 GCA_041667245.1 Bacteroidales bacterium
ATAGCTTCCGTCGCGGCGGCTCAGATGCTGAAGGTGGATTATCTCTTGTGGATGTACGAAACCAGAAACGGGGACAAATCTCTTCTCGAAGATGCTAATTCCACAATAGACAAGGTGCTTGCGAATTCCAATTATTCACTGCTTGACAGTTACGAGAACGTGTTCAGCCTCAAGAACAAAAACAACAAGGAGATCATTTTCACAATTCATTTCGCTCAGGGAGAAGCCGAGGGCGGTTTTGAGACAGTGTACCTGATTCCCGCCACAAAGTTCTATTCTGCAGAAGCAAACATTGAGACGCACGTAAAGATAATGACCTCGGACGATCAGCGCTACAATTTCTCGCCTAAACTTATTGCGCTTTTGAAGGAGGACCCTGCCGACACGAGAACGGCTGTAAGTTTCGGAGACTGGACGGACACTTCAATCGGTATGCAGTACACCTGGGTTAACAAATTCTCGGGATTATGGCAAGACAAGACTCGTTATTTCATTGCTGACAAGCCGATATACAGATATGCCGAGGCCCTGATGTTCAAAGCTGAAATTGAAATGCTGCAAGGGGACACGGCGGAGTCGCTGAAATATCTCAACAAAGTCGCCAAAAGGGCTTATGGCAAAGATGACTATTATTCCATAACCTCTTCTTCCGAACTGCGTCAGACGTTGATGAACGAGTATCTGAAAGAGTTTGCGGCAGAGGCAAAAAGCTGGTGGTGCTATATCCGCCTGGGCTACGCTTTCACTGAAATTGAAAGCCTTCGCGGAAGGCAGAATGAGACAAACATTCTGTTGTGGCCTATCAACTCTGCTTGTATGAATGAGAACCCTAACATCCGCCAGACGGTAGGATACTAAAAAAACACTGAAATGAAACGTATATTATTATATATTCTTTGCATTATACCAACCCTCGCAGGCTGTTCGGACTTCGATTTCGCCACTCCCACGCACGATCTGAACGGGAACACGGACGATGTGTTCACGAACGTCGTGCTTTGGAAAAACGGTGATTATGTAGGGACGAAGAGTTATGCCAATTTCCGAATCCCCACTATGATGAGGGCGAAGAATGCGTTGTTCGCTTTTTGCGAGGGCAGGCAGAGCACTAGCTCAGACAGCGGCGACATTGACATCATTTGTAAAAAATCCACGGACAACGGCACTTCTTGGGGAGCTGCTACAGTACTGCTGGAAGACGGAGTCAACACTGTCGGCAACCCTTGCGGTGTCTACACGAAAACAGGCAGGATTATCCTAATGTTCAATTGGCAAGTGAATCCGTCTGCATCGGAGCTTGATTTCAACAGTACGTTGGGCGTAACTTGGGCTCAGGTCGCAAAACATCCAAGAAGAGTTTTCTATACTTATTCGGATGATGAGGGATCAACCTGGTCGAAGCCTACGGACTTGACCTCATTGCTGAAGAAGAATGACTGGGGATTTTGCGCAGTAGGCCCCTGCCACGCGATTCAAGTACAGACCGGAGCTGAATCCGGAAGAATCATCGTGCCTTACGACCATAAGGAATATGTCAACAAAGACACTTATTATTATTCCAACGTAATCTGGTCTGATGATAACGGTGACAATTGGACTTTGGGCCCGAAATCCATTCTTTACGGGAACGAGTCTTCGGCCGTGGAATTGTCGGACGGGAGGATCTTTCTGGATATGCGCAACGCAAACAGCGATGAGTACAAATGCAGGGCATACGTGATTTCCAAAGACGGAGGCGAGACTTGGGGCAACCTTGTGTATGACACGGACAGGCCGGAGCCTACCCCGACGTCATTAGCCACTCGCGGCTGTCAAGGCTCAATCATCAATTACACGACAACCGGCGTGCCCGGCTCGACGCTATTGTTTTCCAACCCTGCGGATGCTACATCCAGAATAAAGATGACTTTGAGAGTTAGTTATGACAACGGGGAAAATTGGCCGAAGTCAATAGTCATCAATTCAGGAAATTCCGGGTACTCTGATCTGGCAGTCTTCGGAGATGGAAGCGTCGGCATTTTGTATGAAAACGGAGCCGCTTCTTACAAAGAGCAGATTTCTTATGTCAGGCTGACCAAATCTCAGCTGACGAGCGTATTCACCGAATTAAAATAGAGAGAAATGAAACAATTATTTGCATTTTTGATTATGTGCTCATTCGTTCTGTCCTGTTCTGTGGATTTGAAAGATGAGAACACAACAATAAAAGACACAAAGAGTCAATCCAAGTTCGTGTTGGAAGTCAGAGTGAGCGGAGAATTGATCTCTTCTAAAAGTGAGACGACTGAAGCGGAAGAAGCAGTCGGCACCTACGATATTTATGTTTTTGACGTCGCCACGGACTCTCTGGAGTACAACGAGAAGAACATCGTTCCGAAGAGTGCCGAAGCTGTCGAGGGCAGTCCGGACTACAAGATTGACAGTAAGGAAATTACTCTTCCCACATCCGGGGCCAAAGAGATAATCCTGATTGCCAACGGCGATGCCGCAGTGTCTGTCCCTGAGATTAATGCCAACACGACATTAACTGATTTCGAGAAGAACACCACGTATGCGCTGAAATCCGGTTCCGTGCCGGCTTCCCCTTTCGTTATGATCGCAAAGATTCAGGTCTCCGGCATTAACGGGATGACCATTCCTCTTGCTCTTCATCGAGCAGTCGGAAAATTGGACATTCTCAACGGCAGTCCTGACATAGTGACCTTGTCTTCCGTCACCGTGAAAAACGCCGCGGACAAGTGCGCTTTGTTCAGTGACGCCAACACAAGTTTGACAGTCTTGGATTATCCTGCTTTCACCTCATTCTCAAAAGGAGAGGATGCTCTTTTGAATAAAGTTTATCTTCTTCCTTCCGCTACGGGAACCGTGACGTTGGACATTCAGGGAACGTATAACGGAAATCCGTTCTCCATCGAGAAGCTCTTGACCAGCGCAATCTATTCTGATTACGAGTACAAATTGACAGTCAGGCAGAGGGGAACTACGATGGTGGCATTGCTTGAGCCTGATTTTGACGGGTCTCAGGAAGAGGTGGATCCGATAGTCTTCTCGGGTAACTGGCTTTCTGCTGATTCGGAAGTGACCCTTCCTTTCACCGCCGAGCCGAATTACGGCTTTGTCATCAAGTTCGCTCTGAATGTTGACGGCACTCCTTCTGTTTCAAAGGTTGAGACAGCGTCCTGGTATGATGCCAAGATTGAATCCGACACGACAATCAGGATTAAGACTCTTGAGAGCAATGATGGCAGTGAAAGAGTCGCCAC
>JBAYFJ010000206.1:0-3218 GCA_041667245.1 Bacteroidales bacterium
ACGTCTGAGTTCTTGAACAGTGTGCTGAGAGTCTGCTCAATTGTGGCGTTCTTGAGATTGACGCTGACAATCCTGTCCACGTTGACAAGACTCTTGTTGTACACAAATAGGTACTTGGTCTGTTTCTCGATTTGGTCTATCACGCTTTCAACTCTGGCGTTGCTGACGCTGACGCTGATAGTCTGATTGGTAGCGTTTGTCGTCTGGGCGGATGCCTTCTGCCCGTTCACGGAACAAATCGCTACGAGAAAACAGATTAAAAATAATGAGATTTGTCTTTTCATCATCATAATCTTGAGTTATTAATTTAAATGTTACTGATTTCTTAGCTCTTATTTCAGCCACATCTCCACCGTGGTCTTTGTGAAGGTGCTGTCTTTCTGAATCTTTGGCGGGGTTATGGTGTATCTTATCGGTGCCACAGCTGAGAGCATCAAGCAGATGTTCTCGATTCTTTCGTCTTTGAATGTGGCTCTGAATATGGAATTTCTCAGTTTTTCATCGTGGATGATGAAGTCGGTGTTGTAGCGCTGAGACAATTTCTCCGCTATCCTCCACATCGGCTCGTTCTTGAAGATGAGCATTCCCTCTTTCCAGCTTGTGTAGCGCCTTGCGTCAATCATTTCTTTCGTGAATGTCCGGTCATTGTTGACTACGAGTTTCTCATCCGGTTTGAGCTCGCTCAGAGTCTCACCGTACTTGTCTAAAACCGCTACTTTCCCTTCCTCAAGAATGACCTCGGAGAACGGGTCTTCAGGATAGGCGCTCACATTGAATTTGGTGCCGAGCACTTTCACGGCCATATCCTTGGTGTTAACAATGAAGTCTCTTCCTTCTTTTTTGGAAACGTGAAGCCATGCCTCGCCCTCGACGCTGACTTGTCTGGATTTGCCGAATGTGAGAGGGTAAGATATGGATGAGCAGCTGTTCAGCCATCCCTCAGTACCGTCCGGCAGGTGAAATTCAGTCCTTGTGCCGGCAGGGGAGTAGATCTTTGCCCATGCAGAGCGTTCGTCGTCAGCCCCCGTGTTCTTGAATATTCCGAAAGCTATGTAAAGCAAGGCGGGGATTATGAGCACTGCGGCCACTCTTGAGAAATAACTGAGGAACCGTCTGAACGGTCTGTCATTCTCGGAAGCGGCCATCCTGTTGTGTAGTCTCTCCAAAACTATTGACAGTCTGCCTTTTTCTTCCGCCGTGGCATCGCTTTTGGTCTCCCTCCAGACGCCGAACATCCTGTCGGAAACTTCCTTCTCGGCATTTTTGTCGGAAAGCAATTCTTTTACGGACAGGTAATCTTTGAACGAGTACCTGTCTTCGGCGTAGCGCCTAAGTGTGTCTTTCTTGTTGTCCACTTTTTTCATTTTCTGTATATTATATCTTTTCCGTTTACAAATCCCCTATATTGACAAAAAAAAAGAGAATGACTTTCATCATCCTCTTTTTATGGTTTTCGACAAATTGTCGCCGTTTTTTAGAACATAATGTCTTTCCCCTCATCGGATGAGGAAGAAGAGTCGGTCTCAGGTTCGTTGTAGTTGTCCTGAGCTGGAGCCGGCTGGGTGTTCTCGTCGCGGTGGTAGTCCCTGTGGTCGTCACGAGGGCCCCTGCGGTCGTCACGAGGGCCTCTGCGATCATCACGAGGACCTCTGCGATCGTCACGCGGGCCTCTTCTGAAGTCTCTGCGGTCACCTCCTCTGTCCGAGCCCCTTTCAGGCCTTGGACGACGCTCAGGCTCAACGTAGCCTTCAGGCTTCTCTGTCAAGGCTCTCATAGAGAGTCTCATCTTGCCTGATTTCGCGTCAATCTCAAGAAGTTTGACATCAACCTCGTCTCCGACTTTGAGCACGTCTTCGACTTTCTCGGTCTTGCCCCAAGCGATTTCGGAAATGTGGAGGAGCCCTTCTTTGCCCGGAAGAATCTCGACGAATGCGCCGAAGTCAAGAATGGAGACCACTTTTCCGTGGTAAACCGTGCCTACCTCAGGAACGGCGCAAATGCCCTCAATCCACTCAAGCGCTTTGTCCAAAGCGGCCTTGTCGGTACTGAATATGTCGACAACACCGTTCTTGCCTTCTTCCGTGACGGTGATTGTGGTGCCTGTCTCTTTCTGAATCTTCTGGATTGTCTCTCCGCCTTTGCCGATCACAGCTCCGATGAAGTCGGAAGGAATGATGACCTGTTTGATGCGCGGTACGAAAGGCTTGTAATCCTCACGAGGTTTGTCGAGAGTCTTCATCATCTCGCCCATAATGTGCATTCTGCCCTGACGAGCCTGCTCGAGCGCTTTCTCAAGCACATCGTAGGAAAGTCCGTCGACCTTGATGTCCATCTGTGTGGCTGTGATTCCGTCTTTTGTCCCTGTGACTTTGAAGTCCATATCTCCGAGGTGATCCTCGTCTCCGAGAATGTCAGTGAGGATTGCGAATCTCTCGTTAGGCTTGTCAGCGTCTGTGATTAGCCCCATTGCGATACCCGCAACCGGTTTCCTGATCTGAACGCCGGCATCCATCAGCGCAAGGCAACCTCCGCAGACAGAAGCCATTGACGATGAGCCGTTGGACTCAAGAATGTCTGAAACAATTCTGATTGCGTAAGGGTTCTCGGGAGCCACCGGAACGACTGCCTTCAAGGCTCTCATAGCGAGATTGCCGTGTCCGATCTCACGTCTTCCGACGCCTCTCTGAGACTTCGCCTCTCCGGTTGCGAAAGGAGGG
This sequence comes from Bacteroidales bacterium, assembly GCA_041667245.1. Lineage (GTDB taxonomy): Bacteria > Bacteroidota > Bacteroidia > Bacteroidales > UBA932 > Cryptobacteroides. The sequence continues at coordinate 2,718 of JBAYFJ010000206.1, forward strand.
AAGTTATAGTGAAGAACGAACTGCTGGCTGTCCTGAACCAGAACTTCGTCCATCTCTTTCATATCCATTTTTGTGCCGAGGGTGACTGAGGCAAGGGCCTGTGTCTCTCCTCTGGTGAAGATTGCGGAGCCGTGGGCGCATGGAAGATACCCGGCTTCGCACCAGATAGGTCTTACCTGTGTGGTGGAACGTCCGTCAACTCTTATCCCTTCGTCCAGAATCAGATTTCTGAGAGCTGCTTTCTCTGTCGCTGCGAAATATCTGGCGAGCATCATCTTCTTGGCAGCTTTGTCCTCATCGGAAAGAGTTGCGAGGAACTCGTCGCGGATAGCCGCGGTGGCATCCTCTCTGGCGTGTTTCTGAAGGGCTGATTTCGCAACCGCATAGACTTTGTCGTAGCAGAAGTCATGAATCGATTTCTCGAGATCGGCGTCCTGCTCATCGTGAGGGTAGTCTCTCTTGACATCCTTCCCGAGTTCCTTGTTGAGCTCGATCTGGATC
>JBAYFJ010000207.1:0-3205 GCA_041667245.1 Bacteroidales bacterium
ATCCGATGTTTCAATGACACCGCAAGGTAAGCGAAGATGTCAGACGGACAATCAATTGAGGATCGCTTTTCCCACAGATAAATAAATAGGGATTGGAGACACTCGCTGACTATGGTCTCATCTTTGGCGATCTTCATCCCGAAGGCGTAAAGCGCCCTTGAATAAAGACTGTAAATTTCCTTGAACGAGGAGTGATCCCCGCCTTGAAATTTCTTCCAAATCGTTCTTTCTTTTAGAGACCTTAAATTAAAAAGCATCCGTCCGTTTTTATACGACTTCTAATTTACAGCAAAAATATTTATTTTGAAAATATTTTCTAAATTTTAACGTTTAAAATATTTAACCTACAGCGTTTGACCTCCGATGAACTCCCTCATAATGGAAGTCGGCGGGATGGCGGCTATCTCATTTGGGGACAGGGCGACAATGTAGTCCAGAAATTTAAGCAGCCTGACAGCCTCGGTGTAGGCAGGCGATGACGGGGATATCCTTCTGAGCAAAGGCTCCGCGAAATACTTAAGCATCGGAAGCTCGTAAATCAGGGCCGAATTGAACTCGGCATCGGCATTTTCCTGGAACGGGAAAATGTTGTGGCTCTCCCCTCTGTGCACGCTGTTCCATCTTTCGATTGTGGACTCGGGAGTGATTCCTCTGACGCGGTTGTCCCTCACCATTCTTCTTAGAAGTCTGTTGTCCGTGGTGGAGATTATGTTGTTCTCGTCCACGTTAAGAGAAGTGAGCGCCGAGGCGTAGACTCTGAATATATGCGAATTATCCACATCTTTCACCATCGCAGGGTCAAGCGCATGAATTCCTTCCATTATAAGAATGTCCTTTTCGCCGAGCTGCATAAAATTACCCTCGAACGTTCTGGACCCTGATTTGAAATCGTATCTCGGAATCTCGACTTTCTTCCCTGAGAGCAGTTCATTAAGCTGTTTGTTAAGAAAAGCCAGATCCATCGCCTGAAGCGCCTCGAAGTCGTAGTCCCCGTTGTCATCCTTCGGAGTGTGCTCCCTGTCGACGAAATAGTTGTCAAGTTCAATCACTTTCGGCTTCATACCAAGGACTTTGCACTGCAATGCCAATCTCAGCGAAGACGAAGTCTTTCCGCTTGATGAAGGCCCTGCGATGAACACTATTTTCACCTGACCTCTTCTTTCGTAGATCTGGTCGGCTATTGAAGCGTACTTTCTTTCGTGAAGCGCCTCGGAAAGATTAATCAGTTTGATTGCGCCGCCTGCGAGAATGGCCTTGTTGAGAGTCCCGATTCCGTTGATGCCTATGGTCGCGCACCAGTCTGAATATTCCTTCAGAGTGGCCGCTATCTTGGACTGGCGTTTCATCGGAGTGACCTTACTGAAGTCAGTAGCTGAAGGGAACTGAAGGCAGAATCCCTGGTTGAAGCCCATTATGTCAAACACTTTAAGATAGCCTGTCGATGGGATAAGAGGACCGTGAAAGGTGTCCACTTTTCCATCAAGGATATAGACGCTGCAAATGAATCTGCCCAGCGACTTCTGAAGTTCCGCCTTGTCAGGCTGATTATTCTTCAAGAACAGCTTCTCAGCCTCCACGGCGGACAATTTTACTTTTTTAAAAGGAAAATCGGCGGCGATGATCTCCTTCATAGTCTCCTTCAGAACTTCAAGCTCGTCATCGGTGGCGAAATAGACCTCGGACCTGCCGTCATCAAGTTTGTCTTTCTCGCAAATCTCACAATACAACCCGCTCGGAAGAGAGTGATCTATGACAAGGACTTTGTCCGGATACAATTTTCTCACTGCGTTCTGTAGTACGAAACACAGTGACCTGAGATATGTTCTCTTGCCGTCAGGGTGATTATAGCCAATAAATTCCACAATTTGCGAATAGACTATCCTGTAATCCAATTCTTTCAACTGATGGTCCACCAAGGCAGCTATCACGTCGAAAGTCTCACCTGTCTTGGGGTCAGTGACATAGGAACAAAGCGACTCCGACAATTCTTTCAATGAACTGCCTAACTTGACACTATGATATTTGCCGTCGTTGACGCAGAAGACTCTGATTTCGTTGTTATCCATTTTTACACATTTAAAAGTTCTTTAAGGTAAGGCCCCGTCACTGAATTAGGATTGAGCGCCAATTCCTCCGGCGTACCGGCAGCAACAATCATTCCACCTCTTCTGCCGCCTTCGGGTCCCATATCGAAGATGTAGTCAACGGATTTGAGCACATCCAGATTATGTTCTATGATAATGACCGTGTTCCCTTGATCCACAAGACGTTGCAGCACTCCCAGCAAGACTTTGATGTCTTCGGAGTGCAATCCTGTGGTGGGCTCGTCAAGAATGTACAAGGTGTTACCCGTGCCCGAGCGCGCCAATTCAGCGGCAAGCTTCATTCTCTGGCTCTCGCCTCCGGAAAGCGTGACCGCCGACTGTCCGAGATGAACGTAGCCGAGACCGACATCCACCATAGCCTTAAGTTTCTGAGCTATTCTCGGAATAGGCTTGAAGAATTCGTAGGCCTGGCTTATAGGCATCTCAAGCACGTCGTTGATGTTCTTGCCCTTATATCTGACCGCAAGGGTGTCGTCCTTATATCTCCGCCCCCTGCATTTGTCGCAGACCACGTTGACGGAAGGCAGGAAATTCATCTCAATGACTTTTATCCCGGCGCCCTTGCATTCCTCGCACCTGCCTCCCGGTACGTTAAAGGAGAATCTTCCGGCTTTGAAGCCCCTGACTTTAGCATCCGGAGTGTCCTCAAAAAGCAGCCTTATGTCGTTGAACACGCCTGTAAACGTGGCAGGATTGCTCCTCGGAGAACGGCCTATCGGACTCTGGTCGATCTCTATGAGCTTGTCCACGTTCTTGACGCCTTCAATGGAGTCGTACGGAAGCGGCTTCATCTTGGAATTGTAGAACTTATTCTTAAGAATTGGCATCAGAGTGTCGTTGACAAGTGAGGATTTGCCGCTTCCGCTCAGTCCGCTGACCCCGATAAGAATGCCGAGAGGGAAGTCCACGCTCACGTTTTTCAGATTGTTTCCTCTCGCGCCTCGAAGACTGAGACAGTCGCCGTTGCCTCTTCTCCTTGACTGGGGCACGGGGATGGAATTGCGACCCTGAATATAATCCAGGGTCAGAGATTTGCCGAAAACGCAATGCGCCGCGGTCTCAGGATCTGGCTTTTCGTTCCTTACCAATGCGCTAAGAGG
>JBAYFJ010000208.1:0-3187 GCA_041667245.1 Bacteroidales bacterium
CAGGCCCGATCTCAGGCAAAAGCGCGATTTCTCTCGCATTGTCTGAGGGTACCAAAGCCGGAATTGACAGCAACGAAGATTTGCAGGGAAGCGGTTTCGGAGTTTTCTGCTACTACACAGGAGAAAGCGATTTCACCACAGCCTCGGAGGCCTCATCCGTTATGATGAAGAATCAGAAAGTGACGTTCAGTTCGTCAGCCTGGACTTACAGTCCCACAAGGTACTGGCCGGGTGCTGGACAGAAACTTACGTTTATGGCCTACGCCCCATATATGGCCGATGGAATAACTTATGCGCCAAACGGCACACCAAGGATAGCGTATGAGCCTACGAACCGTATATCTTCGCAGAAGGACATTCTCTGGGGTGTAAACAACGCAGTGGCTGCCTCAGATGCCAATTACGGAAAACCGTTCTATAACATTCAGGAAGGGAATGTGACCGGGACCGACTATCAGATGGTTCCGTTCACCTTCAAACACGCTATGGCTAAAGTCGTCATCAAAGCCAAAGCGTCTTCAGCGGTAACCATAACATCTGTCGTTGTCGAAGGAATGCCGTCCGGCGGTGTGTTGAGTCTGAACAACAGCGAGGCGGACAAACCTGAATGGGTGGTAAAATCCTCTGAAGTCCTCGATTTCACTATCAATGCTGACAACGGACTCCAGAACGCCACATTGACACAGGGCGCAGATTATGCCACGATAATGAGCGCGATTTATGCTGTTCCTAAGAACGACCAAACTCCTGAAATCACTGTCAACTACACTCTTAACGGAGCAAACCTAACCAAGGTTAAGACGCTTGACGCCATGAATTTTGTGGCGGGGCAGGCCTATGCATTCAACATATCCATAGAGAACGGGATGTTCGATCTGACCCTCACCACTCTTCCTTGGGACACTTACACCGAGGATGTCGAATACACCAATACGGTTTCCGTGTCAGACGGAGGTCAGATCAAATGGAAGGACAACACCTATTCCAAGATTGAGACAGGCTACAAACTTCTGCTCAAGTACAAGACCGCTGCTATTTGTACATTCAACATCTCCGCGCCCGTGACAGGCACCTGGTATGCTTCATTCCAGACAGTGTCAGGAGATATGAACGCATTCAAATTCCTTGATGCTGACGGCAACAAGGTCGATTCAATGAATGGAAATGTCGGGGAGACGGCAACATTGAAGATAGCCGCAAACACCGACGAGCCTTCAATCACAAGCACCGCTCGTCTTGAGATAGTCGTCAGAAACGCCGGCAAGACGCTTCCTGTCAAGACACTTGTAGACGGAAGCGGCTCCGAATGGCTGATAATCCAAAATCAGAATTAAGCATTATGAAAAAGATAGCATTTTATTTCATCGCAGTTTTGGCCGCCGTCGCGGTTTCCTGTACCGAGAGAGAGTATCTTCCGATTCAGAGCAACGGCAATTTCAACATCAAACTTTCTTCAGGAGAGATTTCCACCAAGGTAGGCACCTATTCTCAGGAAGCCGGAGTGGAATCTTTGAACGAGAACACCATCAGCACAGTTGACGTGTTCATATTCAGCGATGCGGCGGCGCCGGCTGTATATTCCGCTACCAACGTTTCCATAACCAATTATTCTGCGGGTACGGCGTCCCTATCCTCGACCATTACCAATGACGTGATAAGCAAAGTCACGAGCGCGTCTGTCGTGTATGTGATTGCCAACAGACCGTCTTCGGTGAGTCTGCCGTCTTCTCTCACGTTGAAGAATCTTAAGGCACTCGGACTTCCTACAGCTGATTTCACCAAGACCCAGTCTCTGTTCGTAATGGACGGAACAGGAGCTTTGACCAAGACAAGCACGGGAATCTCTGGCAACGTGAATCTTAAGAGATCCGCATCCAAAATCGGTCTCTTCATCACTGCACTGGCAAAAGCCACGGATGATGCCGGTGTCGTGTGGGAGGCTGATGCTTCCGCGATGACGGTCTCACTTTTCAGCGGTGTCAAAAATACCAATCTGGACGTCTCTTACGAAGGATGTGCCTATGATTTGTCCGCTGCTGACTATTTCAACATATCCAAGAGGTCAATGTCTCTTGTAGAAGGCGTCGGCTACTCTCACGAGCCTTTCTACTCCTATCCGAGTGACTGGTCGATTGCCGGTAACAAAGAGTCCTACTTCATTATCGCTATTCCGTGGCATCAGGTTTCCGATGCAACGAAGATCCAAACTTGCTACTATCAGATTCCTGTCAATGCTAACGGCAAGAAGTACGAGCGCAACCATTATTACAAGGTCACGATTAAAGTCGGAGTTCTTGAAAGCAACACCCCTAACGATCCTATTGTCCTGACGCCTTCAGTCTACGTTCTGGATTGGAACACAGCCGAGGTTCTCGGAGACCTCACCTCCACAAGGTATCTGGTTGTAGACCGGAACAACTTCAGGGTGGACAACGAAGACGACATCTCCATCTCTTACAGCACGAGCAACGCCTGTCAGCTTACGAATGTGGTTGTCTCATTTTATAATTTACTGACTGATAAGACGGAGATTATAGCTCCTTCTGAATACACTTCCTCACTGGCGACGGAAAGGGTTATCAAGTTCAGTCACGGTCTTGACAACGATTGGGGCACGGACGGAGAGTTTGACTGCTTTCCTTTCACTATCTCATTCAGGATCAGCCATATCGATGACCCTACGTTCTATGAGGACGTTACCATAACTCAGAATCCGCGAGTCACTATTGCTCCGGAGTTGAATTCAGGAACTGGAATCTCAGGAGAGTATCCGGAGTCAGATTCAGATTATGGATATGTCTGGGTTAATAATGATAGAAATTTGTATGGAAGTGTTAATGGCTTTAGAAATGCTTCGAACACAAATGAGAACAGGTACATTATCGGAATATCTGCGTTGGAAAGTTCTTTAAAATATTCAATCGGTGACCCTCGTGAAAGCAATGTGAACAATCTGGGCACCACCTGGAGTGCTAATGCCCCGGGAATTGAAGGCACTGTCTCAAGAAAATTAACTAATTATTATCCTTCTTCCACGGAGTCTTGGTCAGAGAATATGATCGCACCGAAGTATATGGTCGCTTCTTCGTATGGAGTTACAAGCTCCATATCTTTTTCTTCTGCTCAGAAGAGATGCGCTTCTTATCAGGAAGAAGGTTATCCGGCAGGTCGTTGGAGAATTCCTACA
>JBAYFJ010000209.1:0-3154 GCA_041667245.1 Bacteroidales bacterium
CGAGACCAGCCTTGCCACTCTGGAGAAACCCGCGACCGAGGAACCCGACCGTTGGATGAACATTGAGGAGCTGATGGAATATCATCCTGACAAACCGGCCAAAAAGACCGTGTACGATTGGGTGACTCTCCGCAAAGTCCCCTACCACAAGGATGGGAAAAGGCTCCGTTTCTTGAAGTCTGAGATTGACAAGTGGCTTAAGAGCGCTTATCATAAGACCGAGGAAGAGATGTATGAGGAGAGCATTCGTTTCGTCAACTCAAAAAGGGAGGGACGGAGATGAGCAAGCCTGAACACATCAGCGAAATAATGGTTCGCATCGCCAGCAACAAAAATGACGATTTCGGCAAAGTCCTGCGCAAATGTCCTTTTATGCAGGCGGAGCTTATCAGGCGCGGCATCATCAGTCTCGATGACCTTACGGATGAGGAACTTGAAACACTCGTTGATTGGGACATCAAGGAAAACGGAATGCCGGATTGCCCGGATGGTAAAGACAAGTAGGTTGAATTATGGAAGAGAATCCAGTTGAAGTTATTAAAAGCGAGGTCGAGGCGAAAGTCGGAAGCCGTGACTTCGGGATGCTGACCTTGAGAACAGCCAACCGGACTCTCCAGGAAGCTGCTTTGCGTCCTGACCCTGTGGATTTGTATCATGAGCTGTGGTATGAGGGTGAGGTCTGCTGCTTGTTTGCCGATTCCAATCTGGGCAAGAGCATCTATGCCGTGCAGATAGCCGATGAGATTGCTCAGTTCCAGAATGTGCTTTATGTGGATTGCGAACTCTCGGACAAGCAATTTCAGCTGCGCTACACTGACCCGGAGACCGGCAATCTGTATCAGTTCCCGGAAGCGTTGACACGTGCTGAAATCAACCCGGAAAAGATGAACCTGAAGAATTTCGAGGAGGAAATCATCAAGAACATCGAGGCCGCGGCAATGTCAACCGGGAGCAAGGTCATAATCATCGACAACCTGACATACCTGTGCAACAACAGCGAGAAGGGTGACGTGGCCGGATTGTTTATGATCAGTCTGATGAACCTGAAGAAGAAATACGGCTGGAGCCTGCTGATTATCGCGCACACTCCGAAACGGAGCCTCACAAGTCCTATCACTCAGAACGACCTGGCAGGAAGCAAGAAGCTCTACAATTTCTTTGATTCGGTGTTCGCCATCGGCAAGTCGGCCCGTGATGAGAGATTGAGGTACGTCAAACAGGTGAAAGTCAGAGCGGGCGCATACAGGTATGACGGTGATAACGTTATCCTGTATGAGATTGTTCACGACAAAGAGAACGTTCATTTCGAATTCAAGGGATTCGCTAATGAGAAGGAGCATCTGAAGGAGGCTGATGAGAATGAAAAGAGTTCGCTTCAGGAGAATGTGCTTGAACTCGTCCGTCAGGGGAAATCTTATCGTGATGTCGCTGAGGTTTTGGGTATAAGCAAGTCTCTTGTCGGGAAAATCGTCAAGAATTCCGAAGCGTCCACACTGTCCACACCGTCCAAGAGCGTGGACAACGTGGACACTGTGGACAGCAAAGAAGAGGAGGTGAAAGATGTATCGCTGTTTTAGTCTGCAGAAGTATGCCGGGATCAGAACACGGCATACCTGCCCTTCCTGCGGAGGCAAAAGGTGTTTCACGCTGTATGTCGATGAAGCCGGCGAGCCGCTTGATCCGAAAGTCGGAAGATGCGACCACGAAAGCGGATGCGGCTACCACTATAAGCCCAAGGACTATTTTCGTGACCACCCGGAAGCAGACGGGAAAGACTGGCGCGAGGTTGAGCCTGAATGGTTGAAAAAAGCTCTGGAGAAACGGAAACAGGAGCAACAGAAACCGCTTTGCTTCATCCCGGCAGATGTCGTGGTGAAATCCGTCAGGCCTGATATCGTCAGCACCTTCACGATGTTCTTGCTCCGACTTTTCGATGACCAGACGGTGGTAAAACTCGTGAATGACTACCAGCTTGGCGTGACGAAAGCCGGTGACGTAATCTTCTTCCAGATTGACAAAGACTGCAATTGCAGGACCGGCAAGATTATGAAATACGATCCTGAGACTGGCCACCGCATCAAGGATGAAAAGACCAAAGGCAGAATCAATTGGGTGCATTCCCTGATGAAATACGCCGAACTTCTGCCCGAAGACTGGCAGCTGACGCAGTGCCTCTTTGGCGAACATCTGTTGCCGGAACATCCTGACAAGCCCGTTGCCCTCGTGGAATCCGAAAAGACAGCTATCATCTGCGCCGCCATGATGCCCGAATACATCTGGCTCGCCACCGGCGGCAAAAGTCAATTCAACGAGCGCCTCAACGTCTTGCAGTCGCGTGATATCATCGCCTTTCCGGATGTGGACGGTTACGAAACCTGGACCGAAAAAGCCGCCTTCCTGCCTCACCTCAACATCAAAGTCAGCAATCTTCTCCAGAAGAACGCCACAAACGAGGAACGTGAGCAGCACATCGACATTGCGGATTGGCTTGTGAAATGGAACCTGGAACCGAAACCGGTCGCTTCATCGAAACTGAACCGCACATTCCAGAAAGTGGCCAAATACTTCAGCCCGGAATTTCACGAGAACCTACTCGCCTTGATTGAAGAACTTGATCTGGACGTCTGGTTCTGACAACAACGCAGCGCGTACTCTATCGACAAAGCCCCAGCGGTCAATCCCATTGAGGCTTTGTTTCTGTCTTGTAAAGACTGCGAGATTTGGTGATACTCTCAGCGTTCGTGGGTGTGTCGTGGGGCGATTGAGTATTTTAATCGCCTTATTCCGTAGGGAGCCTCATATTTAGATACATCCACCCCGTGAAAGGCGAATGTTTGAGACATTCATCAATCTCATTATCGGACAAGCCGTATATATGCAACAAGGCACACGTTAGCAAAAGTTTCGACTGCTGCTGTAAAGCAATCAATTCGCTACCCTTAGCTACTTTATTATGGTCGTTACCTTTCGACATATGTGTATAATAATTTCTTGTAGCCCTAAATATGTCAGGATCTATTTTATTATTTTGCAAACGCAATACACTGCCGAGAATATCATATAACCCAGCAACCCGTTTCTCCAGTTTTCCTGGTAGTTGGATTCTTGTTTTTGTTAGCCCGTCTATTGCCTGTGCGACAACAAGAAAATCTTC
>JBAYFJ010000210.1:0-3129 GCA_041667245.1 Bacteroidales bacterium
ACATAGGTGCGACGAGCGGAAGGGCGATGGTCGGCACATTTTCGGAAAATGATTTCCGGATGAGCGAAATCTATCGCTTTCCCAATAGCATAAAAGAAAGTGAAGGCAGATTTTACTGGGACACTGAGGAACTTTTCGGCCATCTTAGGAAGGCATTGAAAGCCGCCGGGGAAAGCGGACTTCCAATCTCTTCCATTGGCATCGACACTTGGGGGGTGGATTTCGGATTCATAGGGACAGACGGCAGGCCTGAGGGCGAGCCGAGGGCCTACAGGGACCCTTACACTGAGGGAATCCCTTCCAAAGTGTTTGAAATCATCCCTCGAAAGGAACTTTACGGGGCCACGGGAATCCAGATAATGAACTTCAACTCCATATTCCAGTTATACGCTCAGAAGGAAGAAGGCTTCGGCCCCTTGAAAACCGCCGGGAAGATTCTGTTTATGCCTGATCTTCTGTCTTTCTTCCTCACCGGCAAGGCGGTCTGCGAGTACACTATCGCATCCACTTCTCAGATGATCAATCCTTTGACAAGGCAGTTCGACAAGTCTCTTCTTGAAAGGCTGGGCATCAGGTCGTCAATTCTGCCGGAGCTCACGGACCCGGGCACTGTGATCGGTCACCTGAAGAAGGAGATTGCGTTGGAGACTGGCCTCGGGGAGATTCCGGTGATTGCCGTTGCGGGGCACGACACTGCCTCAGCCATTGCCGCGGTGCCTGCCTGCGACGAGGAGTTCGCTTACCTGAGCAGCGGGACCTGGAGTCTGATGGGAATCGAGTCCCCTAAACCTATAATCAACGACAAATCAGAGACTTACAATTTCACCAACGAGGGTGGGATTGAAGGGACTACTCGCTTTCTGAAGAATATTACCGGAATGTGGCTGCTTGAAAGATGCAAAAGCGTCTGGGAAGCGGAAGGCAGGTCCTATTCTTACGCTCAGATAGTTTCAATGGCGGCTGAGGCATCGGATTTTGAATCCACGATCAATCCTGACGACGAGGCCTTCGCCAATCCCAAGGATATGGTTTCGGCAATCCGCGGGAGCCTTTCTTCAAGCGGCCGGAGGGTGCCTGAAAATGACGCTCAGATAGTTGCGGTCATATTCCACAGCCTGTCAAAGCGGTACAAAGAGGTTCTGGCTATGCTAAAGGGCTTCGCCCCGTTCGACATCAAGACGCTGCACATAATCGGAGGCGGCTCGGCTAACGAGCTACTGAACCAGATGACTGCGGACGCCACCGGTCTGACGGTTATTGCCGGGCCTTCGGAAGCAACTGCAATCGGAAACATTATGATTCAGGCGAAGGCTGCGGGTATAGTCAAAGACCGCTGGGAGATGCGGAGGATTATCGCAGAGACATTCAAAGTGAAAACATATAAACCAAAAAATAATTAATTATGAACGATAAGATCATCGAACAGGCTTACGCTCTGGCGCAAGAAAGATACGCCGCCATTGGCGTGGACACTGAAAAGGCCCTCAAGGCTTTGGAGAACATTCACATATCCCTTCACTGCTGGCAGAGTGACGATGTGGTCGGCTTTGAGAGAAACGATGCACTTTCCGGAGGCATTCAGGCGACCGGAAATTATCCTGGCAGGGCAAGGGACATTGACGAGGTTCGCAAAGACATTGTCGAGGCCAAATCTCTGATTCCGGGCAGCCATAGGCTCAATCTTCACGAGATTTACGGGGATTTCGGAGGCAAGTTCGTGGACAGGGACAAGTGCGAGCCTAAGCATTTCGAGAGCTGGATTCAGTGGGCGAAGGAGAACAATATGAAACTGGATTTCAATTCGACTTCGTTCTCCCACCCCAAGAGCGGCAATCTGTCTCTCGCCAATCCTGACAAGGGGATCAGGGAGTTCTGGATTGAGCACACCAAGAGGTGCCGCGCCATAGCCGAGGAAATGGGCAAAAGGCAGGGAGACCCTTGCATTATGAACATCTGGATTCACGACGGGAGCAAGGATCTGACAGTCAATAGGTTGAAGTACAGGGAGATTCTAAGGGACTCTCTGGATGAGATTTTCGCCGTGGACTACAAGAACATGAAGGACTGCATCGAGGCGAAGCTTTTCGGCATCGGGCTTGAGAGCTACACTGTCGGCTCTGCTGACTTTTACATAGCTTACGCGGCTCAGAGGCACAAGATGTTCACTCTTGACACGGGCCATTATCACCCTACGGAGAACATCTATGACAAGATTTCTGCTCTGCTGCCTTTCCTTCCTGAGCTGATGCTCCACGTCAGCCGTCCGGTGAGATGGGATTCGGATCACGTGGTCATCATCAATGATGAGATTACGGAACTTTGCAAGGAGATTGTCAGAGCGGGTGCGCTGAACCGAGTTCACATCGGGCTTGACTATTTCGATGCCTCCATCAACAGAATAGGGGCTTATGTCATCGGCACAAGAGCCACGCAGAAATGTCTTACTATGGCGCTACTTGAGCCTCTGGATTCTTTGAGGGGCTTCGAGGCTTCAGACAAGGGTTTCCAGCGTCTGGCTATGATGGAAGAGGGCAAATCGCTGCCGTGGGGCGCGGTTTACGATATGTTCTGCCTGAGGAACGGGGTTCCCGTGGGAGAGGATTTCATCAAGTACGTGGAGAAGTACGAGAAAGAGGTGACTTCCAAACGATAAGGCTTTATGGAAATAGTTATCGGGCTGATAATCATTGCGATAGGTTCGTTCTGCCAATCAAGCAGCTACGTTCCCATCAACAAGGTCAGGGAATGGTCCTGGGAAAGCTTCTGGCTGACCCAAGGCGTTTTCGCCTGGCTGATATTCCCGCTTCTGGGTGCTTTGCTCGCTGTTCCGGCAGGGCATAGTCTTTTTGAGGTGTATGCCGCTCATCCTCAGGATTCTCTGATGGCTATGTTCTTCGGGGTGCTTTGGGGTGTGGGAGGACTGACTTTCGGGCTTTCGATGCGGTACCTCGGCGTGGCCCTGGGCCAGTCGATTGCTTTGGGGACTTGCGCCGGACTGGGGACCATACTTACTCCGCTTTTCACGGGCAGGACCGATGAGTTGACGGCCGCGGTGATCATAGGGGTGGTCGTGACTTTGGTCGGAATCGCCATTATAGGCATTGCGGGAGGTATGAAGGCTTCCAAACT
>JBAYFJ010000211.1:0-2969 GCA_041667245.1 Bacteroidales bacterium
CCCTTCGGTCGAGGCCGCTCCAGCACCCGGTGGCCGCTGGCGCTACTCCACTATGTGGCACCAGCCGTGAGGGTCAGGGAGTTCGCCGAACTGAATGCCCGTGAGCCTCTTGTAAAGTTTCTGGCAGACAGGTCCGACAACACCGTCGGGAAAGAACCGGTAGACATGGGAGATTTCCTTCCCTGCGATGGCCGGCTTGTCATCAATATGCGCCATAGGAGTTATCACGACTGCTGTACCGCAAGCCGCTGCCTCATCAAAATCATACAGCTCTTCGACACGGATAGGCCTTTTCTCCACCTTCATCCCGAAATCAGCGGCCACCTGCTGAAGCGACTTGTTTGTGATGGAAGGCAGAACGCTGTCCGAGAGCGGGGTCACATAACTGTTCCCCTTGATGGCGAAGAAATTAGAAGAACCAAACTCGTCAATAAACTCCTTAGTCTTTGAATTCAAATAGAGAATCTCCGTATATCCCTGATCGTGAGCCATTTTGTAAGGTTTGAAAGAACAAGCGTAATTAGCCCCGATCTTGTAACTCCCGGACCCTTGAGGCGCCGCGCGGTCATAATCCCTCGCGATAACGGCGGAGAAAGACGAAAGATGCTCTCCATAGTAAGATCCTGCCGGAGCGCACATTACGGCGAACACGCATTCAGTCGGAGGAATAAGTTGCATCTGAGGGCGCATACCGATGAGCAGCGGACGAATGTACAGAGACGCCTGATGACCGTAAGGAGGCAGAAATTCAATGTTCTCTTTGATGCACTCCTCGCACATACCTATGAACATCTCTTCGGAAGGCGCCGGCAGACCGAGATAATCGGCCGTGCGCTGCATCCTTCGGGCATTTTCCTCGGGACGAAAGATAGCAATCTTCCCGTCTTTCTGCCTGAAAGCCTTCATCCCCTCGAAACAGGAAGTCGCGTAATGGAACACGGCTGCGAAAGGATCGAATGTGAAAGAAAACGAATCGCTCTTCTTGACAGGCGACCATTTGCCGTCTTTGTAATGAGCCTCTATAACAGTTTTGGTCCTGTAGGCATCAAAGCCCAGGGTGTCCCAATTGATGTTTGCCATAATTCTTTTTTTTAGTCAGACGGACATTTTTTCGCCCGCCCTTTGTTGAAATTTGTGTTTTCGATGATGTTCAGCATCTTGACGGTCGCTTTGATAGCGGCTTCCGTCTGGTCTGAATCAACACCCCGCGTACGGAATTCGTGCCCTTCGCTGTTCCACGAGATTGTGGTGGCCACAAGAGCGTCCGTCTTGCCTCCCGGAGGTATGTTAACCTGATAGTCGGTCAGAACGGGATGCTTCTTCCCTAATCTGTCGTAGATCTTCCAGAGAGCCTTCATAAAGGCGTCATACTGTCCGTCCCCGGCCGAACTTTCCTGATACTCCGTACCTAAAATGTCTATTTTGAGATTAGCCACTGGCCGCATTCCTCTGGAAAGCTGAAGACTGTAATTGATTATTCGGATGTTGTCCTCACCGGGGGAGTGCCCTCCTTTGAGCACGTCCGCTATGATGAACGGCAGATCCTCCTCAGTCATACTCTCTTTCTTATCTCCCAGTTCGACAACTCTTTCAGTGACCAGTTTCATCTGCTCGGGAGTGAGAGTCATGCCGAGTTTCTCCAGATTCTTGACAATGTTAGCCTTTCCGCTTGTCTTGCCGAGAGCATATTCCCTCACCCGCCCGAACCGTTCGGGAAGAAGAGCGTTCTGGTAAAGATTGCCCTTCTTGTCACCGTCCGCATGCACCCCGCTCGTCTGAGTGAAGACCGAATCCCCGACAAGAGGCTTGTTAGCCGGAATGCGAATCCCGGATATGGTCGCGACATAGCGGCAAACGTGGGTGAGGGCGCTTTCGTCAATGGTGTTCTCTCTGTGCAGGTGATCGTTCAATAGCCCAATCGCACTGGCTATGGGCATATTACCGGCTCTCTCGCCGAGACCGTTGACCGAAGTGTGAATTCCTTTGAATCCTGCCTTCACCGCCTCGAAGGTGTTCGCCACGGCAAGGTCGTAGTCGTTGTGAGCGTGGAAGTCGAAATGCAGTGAAGGATAACGGTCCACCATCATAGTGCAGTACTTTGCCGTCTGCTCGTGGTTCAGAATGCCGAGAGTGTCAGGGAGCATAAACCTCTTGATGGAAGTCTTTGCCAGATTGTCAATCAGAAAACTGACATATTCCGGAGAACCCAGCATCCCTCCAGACCAGTCCTCAAGGTAGATGTTGACGTCCATCCCTTTTGCGTCCGCCTTGTCCACACATCGAAGAATGTCATCCATGTGCTCCTGAGGGGCTTTCTTCAGCTGTCCGATAAGATGCCGCAAAGATCCTTTCGCAAGCAGGTTCAGTACTTTGCCTCCGCTGGAGGAAATCCAGTCAATCGAAAGACCGTTGTCCACGAAACCGAGCAACTCGATCTGCTCCAGATGGTTGCATGTTGAGGCCCAGTCGCAGATCTTCTCGAAAGCCTGACGCTCTCCTTTGGACACTCGGGCTGATCCGACTTCTATCCGGTTGACCTTCAACTCTTCAAGAAGAAGTCTGGCGATGGCCAGTTTCTCATCGGCATTGAAAGAGACCCCGGCAGTCTGCTCCCCGTCCCGGAGAGTAGTGTCCATAATCTCTATATGTCCGGACTGCCGGTTCTCCATATCCATTAGTTGTTTTCAGGACGAAGTTTGCGCACGACAGCTCCGGCCTGCCACATCTCGCTGTTGCGCAGAGCCTCAAGCTCTTTCGCAAGACCCTCGCGATAGCCCGGTTTTGAATTGGCGTCGATGGATTTCTGCGCCTCGTGACCGGTCTCAACTTCGTGATAAAGTTGCTCAAAAACAGGTTTGGTAGCATCGTGGAAAGGCCCCATCCAGTCAAGAGCCCCTCTCTGAGCCGTGGTTGAGCAGTTGGCATACATCCAGTCCATACCTTTCTCGGCGAACAGAGGCATAAGTGAC
>JBAYFJ010000212.1:0-2937 GCA_041667245.1 Bacteroidales bacterium
AAAAGCTGGTTCGGATTCGACCACTACTACTCAGACAATTCTTTCGAGCAGGCGCTTCCGCTGGTCTTCAAATCCAATCCTTTGTCTCTTCTTGACGTGGGTGGCAACACCGGTAAATGGGCTCTGAAATGCGTGGAGTATTCTTCAGAGGTGAATGTCACAGTTATGGATCTTCCTCAGCAGATCGGGCTTATGCGGAATAACATAGCCGGAAAACCCGGTGCTGACAGAATCGGAGGACATCCGGGTAATCTGTTGGACGAGACCACAGCCATTCCTACAGGGTTTGACGTCGTTTGGATGAGTCAGTTCCTTGATTGCTTTTCAGAGGAGCAAGTCGTGTCCATCCTCAAAAGAACGGCCGCAAGTCTCAAACCTCGCGCCAGCATTTTCATTCTCGAGACTTTGTGGGACAGGCAGCGTTATGACGCGGCTTCTTTCGATTTGGCTCAGACCAGCGTTTACTTCTCGGCAATGGCCAACGGCAACAGCAAAATGTTCTATTCTGAGGATCTTGAGAGGATGATTGACGCCGCGGGATTGAACACCGTTTCGATAACTGACGATCTCGGTCTCGGGCACAGTCTGATTCAGTGCGTTAAACTGTAGACGGTGAGGAAACGTGTATATATAGCCGATGAGGCGATGATTACGTCCTTGGGCGCCGGCGTTGAGACAAACGTCAGAGCAATCGAGGGCTATGAGAGCGGTGTGTCTCGTTCCCACGATTTGGTCGGAAGGATTCCGGATATGTTGTACGACGGGCTGGGTGAGCGTTACGGTTACGATCTTACAAAAGCCGAGGTCATCGCTGTCGCTTGTCTGGACAAGATAGTGACTGAGAATGATGTGGATCCTGAAAGAACGTGTTTTGTGCTTTCAACGGCAAAGGGCAACATTGATCTGCTCTCCGAAGAAGTGCCGCAGCAGGATAGTCCTGTTTTTCTGAGCGTTATGGCGAGTAGAATCGCCTCCCGATACGTGCTTGAGGGCAATGTTCACATTGTGTCGAACGCCTGCATCTCAGGCCTGTCTGCCCAAATCGTGGCGAAACGCTTTCTGGAAGACGGTAAGTACGATGCCGCCATTGTGTGCGGAGTGGATGTGCAGAGCAGATTCATCATCAGCGGTTTCGCTTCGTTCAAATCCCTGAGTCATTCAGTTTGCAGACCATACGACAAGAGTCGTGACGGACTCAATCTCGGAGAGGCTTGCGGGGTTTTGTATCTTAAAGCGATTGAGGCAGATGCGCCGCTTCCTTCAGGGACAGTCCTGCTGGAGGGCGGCGCTGTCAGTTGTGACGCCAACCACCTCACAGGGCCTTCCAGAACGGGTGACGGATTGTTTTTCGCCATAAGGAACGCGATGAATGAGGCTGAGATCGAAGCCGGCGACGTGAGTTTCATTCAAATGCACGGCACCGCCACTGTCTATAATGACGAGATGGAATCTAAGGCGGCCAATCTCGCCGGGTTAGGACACACGCCTTGCCAGAGTCTCAAGCCTTACTTCGGCCACACAATGGGGGCTTCTGGAGTCATTGAGACCATAATGTGCGCCGAGCAGCTTAAGAAAGGATTATTCTTCGGTACAAAGGGCTTTTCCACTCTTGGGGTGCCGATGCCCCTTGATGTATGTGCTACTCACAGGAAGTTGAGAATGAAAAGGTGCGTGAAGACTGCATCAGGATTCGCCGGAAGCAATGCAGCGATAGTACTGAGTCTCTCGGCGCATTCAAGGGCTCACGAGGATTTTTCCGAAAGGTCTTTCCGCCTGATACGCAAAGTGACGATTGAAAAAAGCGCCTTGACGGTGGAGGAAAATGAGGAAACTGTTCTCAGGGAGATTCCTGACTGCGAGGATTTTCCGGCGTTCATCAGGAGACTTTACAACGAGAGTGGATGTGACTATCCTAAATTCTTCAAGATGGACGATATGTCCAAGCTCGGTTTTATGGCCGCGGAGAGTCTTCTTGACGGGATAGAGTTCTCAGAGGAAGAGGCAGCGGTGATTCTTGAGAACAGGAGAGCATCCCTGAACGATGACCTTAAGCATCAGCATATCATTGACACAGAGGGAGATGCTAACGCAAGCCCAGCTGTCTTCGTGTACACTCTTCCGAACGTGGCTTCAGGCGAAATCTCCATCAGGCATCACATAAAGGGTGAGAACACGTTCTTCATTTCCGATTCCTACAACAGGCAGAGGATGATTTCTTATGCTCGTGCACTTTTCGCCAGGACGGGAGTGAAGTACTGCGTGATAGGGTGGCTGGATTTACTAAAAGAAAATTATTGTGCTAT
Organism: Bacteroidales bacterium; assembly: GCA_041667245.1. Taxonomy (GTDB): domain Bacteria; phylum Bacteroidota; class Bacteroidia; order Bacteroidales; family UBA932; genus Cryptobacteroides. The sequence goes on from JBAYFJ010000212.1 coordinate 2,304, forward strand.
ATTTGAATTATTGAATTTGACAAAAGACTAATTATGGATGAATTGATAGAAAAATTGAAATCGCAGCTTATCGACTATTTGAATCTTGAAGAAACCAAGCCAGAGGATATCAATCCTGAGGCGCCTCTTTTCGGAGACGGCGGTCTGGGACTGGATTCCATTGATGCTCTTGAGATTATACTTCTTCTTGACAAGCATTATGGCATCAAGATAAAGAATCCTTCAGAAGGCAAGGCTATATTCTATTCGGTGAACACTATGGCGGACTACATCCGGGCCCATTCCGACAAGAAATTTGACTGATGAGCACTGTCTACGTCACCGGAGCGGGCACCGTAAGCGCTATAGGGCGCGATCTTTCTGAGAACATTCAATCTCTCAAAAACGGATTGAGCGGTCTTGGGAAGGTTCGTCATTTCGAGACGTCTCTTGACGTTCCGGTAGGGGAAGTGCCTCAGGACAATGCTTCATTGCAGAAGACTCTGGTTCCGAAAAGGGCCGTTAGGATGTCCAGAACATCACTTCTCGGCATTCAGGCTTCCGTGGAGGCAGTGTGCGACTGTCTTAATCGCGGCGCCCGTCTCTCAGACAAAAGAATCGGACTGATTAGCGGCACGTCGGTGGGAGGAATGGA
>JBAYFJ010000213.1:0-2919 GCA_041667245.1 Bacteroidales bacterium
CGGATGGCATACGCATCGACTTCTCCAACGCAGCCTTTGCCGTCATCCCGAGTTTTCGGCTCACCTCAGAGGCTTGATCCGCCTTTTGAAGGCATCTGGTTATAAGCCAAGACTTCTTGTTGTTCAATATGTCCCCGCCGATTGGCTTACCGAACACCCTCGCATCGCCGAAAGCGTCCAGATAGTCATCAGTAATCTGAAAAGCCAGACCCAGAGCGTAGGCATATTCATATATGTTGTGGCAGTCTTTCTCGTCAGCCCCGCCGATTATCGCCCCCATCTTGGCCGCACAGGCAATCAGGACAGCGGTTTTCAGACCTATCATCTTCATATAATGGTCCATACTGACTTGCTCAAGAGACTCGAATTCCATATCGTACTGCTGACCGTCGCACACTTGGGCGGCGGTGTCCGTGAACAGGTCCAGAACCCGGCGAAGACAAGCGTCCGGGGCCTTGGCAATACGCCTGTAACTCTCGATGCACATCACGTCGCCGGAAAGGATGGCCGCGTTGTCACCCCATTTCTTCCAGACTGTCTGCGAGCCTCGGCGCAGTGGCGAGTCGTCCATAATGTCGTCGTGGATGAGGGTGAAACTGTGGAAGAATTCCAGGCCCGCGGCAGGCTGGAGGATGCCTTCGTCGAATTCGTCCTTGTAAAGGGAATAGGCCGTGAGACAGAGTCTGGGGCGGATTCGCTTGCCTCCTATGGACAGCATATACCTCAACGGCTCATACAAACCTGACGGTTCTTCGGGGATCCCCGAATTGGAGAACAATTCTTTTAGTGTTTCGTCAATACGACTTTGAGTTATCATAGCGCGCAAATTATTATATTCACGAAGATAGGCATTTTTTTCTTACCTTTGCGCTCACGTAATCAAAGAATATGTCAAAATCGGGCGAAGCTACTCTGGTGAAGAATGCGGGAAGTTGCTATATGCTTTCCGAGCTGCCGCAGTGGAATCTGTTTCCCGCTGTTCTGAGAGGCAAAATCAGGCTCAAGGACAGTGAGGCGACCAATCCGATTGCGGTCGGAGACAGAGTGAGATTCGTCGCGGAGACAGAGCCGGATATGGAGCATCCGGCCTCCATCACGGAGATTCTGCCGAGAAAGAATTACGTCATCAGGAAATCGACCAATCTCTCTCATCAGGCACACATCATTGCTGCGAACATAGACAAAGCCTACATCATTGTCACTCTGGAATTTCCGGCTATCAAACTGCCTTTTCTGGACAGGATTCTCGTGACTTGTGAGATGTACGGCATACCGGTGGTCATTGTGTTGAACAAAATGGACCTTCTCAGAGACGTGTGTACGGATCAGATCAGGGACTTCCACAGGATATACGGAATTGCGGGCTATGAGATTCTCGAAGTGTCAGCCAAGACGGGGGAAGGAATCGAAGGGCTTAGGAACGAGTGCAAAGGAAAGGTCTGTCTTCTTTCCGGAGAGTCCGGGGTCGGAAAATCCTCAATAATCAAGGCAATGGACCCGGAAGCGGATCCTAAAATCGGGGATATATCTCTGGCTCATCTTCAAGGAAAGCACACCACCTCGCTGTACGAAATGTACAATCTGGAATGCGGGGGCTTCCTAATCGACACTCCGGGGCTGCGAGGCTTCGGTCTTGTGGACGCTCAGAAAGAGGAGATCGCTCTTTACTTTCCGGAAATGCTCAAGGTGTCGGAAGACTGCCGTTTCTCCCCTTGCACCCACACTCACGAACCGGGGTGTGCGGTGAAAGAGGCTGTCGGGAACGGGAGCATCAGCCCGGAGCGTTACGCTTCGTATCTCGGAATGCTCGACGAGGACAAGAAATACAGATAAATGAAACCGTTGAACAAAGAAATTCTGAAGTTGGCAGTGCCGAGCATTCTCGCCAACATCACTGTGGCTACTGTCGGAATGGCTGACATTGCCATCGCGGGCCACATTGAGGGCATCTCTTTAGCCGGCGGTGGCTCCGGGGCGGCCGCTCTGATCGGTGGAATCACTATCGGGAGTATGATTTTCGACCTTCTGTATTGGAACTTCGGCTTTCTGAGGACCGGCACGGGAGGGCTTACGGCTCAGGCTTTCGGAAGAGGGGACAAGAGAGAGAGCGCTGACATCCTGTCAAGGGCTGTGGGGATATCTCTGATTTCGGGTGTCGCCCTGATTGCGTTGCAATGGATTCTGCTGAATCTGGTGTTTATGTTCCTGCACTGCTCGCCTGAGGTGAGACTGTTCGCTTCCGACTATTTTTTCATACGTATATGGGCGGCTCCCGCGACGCTGTCTCTGCTTTCGTTCAAAGGCTGGTTCATCGGAATGCAGGACGGGGTGAATCCGATGATTACGGATCTGATCGTCAACATCGTGAACATTGTGGCGAGCATCGCTTTGGCGATGGGGGTTCATATAGGAGACTTTTCGTGGGAGGGAATAGGTTACAAGGGGATTGCCTTGGGCACGGTGATAGCGCAATACTGCGGACTGCTCTTCGCTTTGATAGTGATTTTCGCGCGCTACAGGAAAAGGCTGTTTGTCGGGTATTCCCTCTCGGATGCGGCGGGGGCGTTGAAGGAAAAGTCGGGCGGGGAGTTCTTCAAGCTCAACATCGATCTGTTCATAAGGTCTATATGTTTCATAATCATATACATAGGCTACACCGTCATAGCTTCAAATTACGGGGATATGGCCATTGCGTGCAGTGCGATTATGATGAAGTTGCTGCTGCTGTTCTCGTATTTCACTGACGGATTCGCTTATGCAGGCGAGGCGCTGACGGGGAAATATATCGGGATGCGGGATCTGCCTACGACTCGCAAGACCGTGAAGTATGTTTTCGCGTGGAGTTTTGGGTTCGCAGTGGCTTTTATGATCATTTATTGGTTCGCAGGTGTGCCTCTGCTTAGGATTATGACTTCGGAC
>JBAYFJ010000214.1:0-2885 GCA_041667245.1 Bacteroidales bacterium
GCTCGCCGCTTGTTTTGTAGACTCTTTCGGTGTCGTTGGACCCTTTGGAGGAGACGACCGTTGAGCCTTTCGGCACGAACAGGGAGACGATTTTGATGGCTTCCTGCATCAGTCCGCCTCCGTTGCTGCGAAGATCAAGCACGAGTTTGGTCATTCCCTGTGATTTCAATTTGTCGTAGGCGGTACGGATGGCCTCGGAGACTCCTTCGGTGAAACCGGTCTGGAGAATGTAGCCTGTCGTGTCATTGATCATTCCCGCATATTCCACGTCCGGAAGATGGATTCTCTCCCTGGTCACGACCACGTCAAGCGTATCTCCCGCCTTCCATCCGGCTCCGGAACGCAATTTCTTGAGTTTGAAAAAGACTGTGGTACCGGGCTTGCCTTTCATCATGTCACTGGCATCCTTGACTTCCATTCCCTTGGTGCTCTTGCCGTTGATCGAGACTATCCGGTCGCCGCAGACGATATTGGATTTGTAGGCGGGTGAATCCATATACGGTTCGTTGATGACCACGTCGCCGCCTTTTTCGGGCTTGTAGATGATCGCGCCTATTCCTCCATAAGTTTTGTTGATCATCATCTCGAAGTCCTCGTTTTCCTTCTCCGGAACATAGACGGTGTACGGATCCAAATCGGCGAGCATTGCGTCTATCCCTTTCTGCATTATCCTGTCAACCGGAAGAGAATCAACGTAATAGGAGTTGAGACTCTTGATTATGGCGTTGTCTATCTCCATCCATTGTCCGAGCTTGAAGCTCTTGGACTGTCCGAAACTCACTGTCGCGATTCCGAAGAATATGACGGCGGCAAAAGCGTATCTCAATGTTTTCATATTAATAAATGTTCAGTTTTTACCGGCGTTTTCGCAGTTGTTCGCATCACCGGAGAATTACAAAATTACATAATAATTTGTAGATTCTTGCAGATTTCATACCTTTGCACCGAAATATACAAGGAAAATTAAAGCAGTTATGAAAATCGTATTTGCAACGGGCAATGGCGGAAAACTGCGTGAAGCATCAGAAATTCTGGGTCGGGGCTTTGAGCTCGTTTCTCCGACTGAAATGGGAATCGCGAATGATATCCCTGAGACAGGCAGCACGTTGAAGGCCAATTCTTTAGAGAAGGCCAATTACATTTTTGACCATTGTGGAGGGGCGGATTGTTTCGCCGACGACACCGGTCTTGAGGTTGAGATTCTCGGAGGGGCTCCGGGAGTACACACGGCGAGATACGCCGGAGAAAGCAAGGAGCCTAACGCCAATATGGACAAACTTCTGGACAGTATGGCGAGAAGGGAGATGGAGGCGAGCATCGCGAGGGAATATGGCATCAACACCGTACACGCGACAAGGAAGGCTCGTTTTCACACAATTATCTCTCTCATTATCAAGGGGGAGAAGCATTTCTTCGAAGGAATTATGCATGGAAAGATAGCTATCGCGAAGGCGGGCAAAGGGGGTTTCGGCTACGATCCGGTGTTTGTGCCTGAGGGCTGTCAGGGCAAGACCATAGCCGAGATCGGGGAGGATGAAAAGAATGCCATCTCTCACAGAGGCAAGGCGTTGCGCGCAATGGCCGAGTCTCTTCACAGTCTGAGTCATAATGAAAGCGAAGACCGAACTTATAGTACTGAGTCACACTGATTTCAAAGAGAATATGATTGTTCTCCACACTCTGAGCAAAGAGTATGGGAGAAGAGGGTTTCTCGTGAGGATAGGCAGGAAATCCGGTATGTCTCTTTTTCTCCCTCTCAACATTCTTGAGGCGGAAATCACCGAGAACAACAAGTCGGAACTTTGGTTCGCAAGCAGTTTCATCGCCACGGAGCCGCTGTTCGGGGTTCGTGACAACATCTACAAGAACACTATGACGCTTTTTATGAGCGAAGTCCTATTTCGTACCGTCAAGGATGGCACAAACGAGGATGGTTTGTTCGATTGGTGCAGGAAGCAGATTCTGACTCTGAATGCGATTCAAAGCGATTTCAGCAATTTTCACATCAGATTTCTGCTGGAGTTTTGCGTGGCGCTGGGCTTCAGACCTGAACTTGAGGACATTGCTCCTTTCGCGGGTAATCATCTTGAGGAGATCGGGAAGATGATGAGGCTATCTTTCGGAGAGTCTATGCTGATGCCTTTGTCCGGGGAATCCAGAAACGAGATTGCCGGGCTTATAATCAAGTATCTTGAGTTTCACACCGAGTCTGCTATAAATGTCCGTTCTCTGGCTGTGCTGAGGGATATATACAAATAATTCTCTATCTTTACAGCACTTATTCACTGTATCTAAAGACTGAATGGACAAATATGCTCCGCCAAAAGACGTTTTGCTTCCTGAAGTTGCAAGGCTTCTTCAGGAAGGCGAGATTGTGATGCTTAAAGTGAAGGGAAAGAGTATGTTGCCTTTCATAAAGGATGGCACTGACTGCATTGTTCTCAGAAAGTGTGACGGGGAGCCGAGAGTCGGGGATATAGTTTTTGCTAAAGTCGATGGCGGACAGTATCTGTTCCACCGTGTCATCGGTCTGGACGGAGATTCTGTCGAGTTGATGGGCGACGGCAACTGGAGGGGTACGGAGCATTGCGGTCTGAGCGGCATTTTAGGTTATGTCACAAGCATACGGCGGGGTGAGCGGATTATCGATTGCACCTGCGCGCGGGAAAGGCGGAAGGCCGCTGCGTGGCGGCGGCTGCTTCCTGTGAGAAGGTATCTTTTGTGGATATATAGAAGATTTGAATGATGAAGACTTCTGATTGCGTGAAATGGCTTTGGGGAGCGTCTGCGGGCAACCGGTCCGGGATGTTCTTGAGCGGATTGCTTAGGGTGATTCACGTGGGGGTGTCGCTGTCGTTCGTGTGGATTAGCAAGAGGCTCGTGGA
>JBAYFJ010000215.1:0-2875 GCA_041667245.1 Bacteroidales bacterium
GAACGCGCGGATCTACAATCAGTCTGACATCACCATTACAGACTGCAATTCCTACAAGACTGACCCTAACTTGATTCTGGACGGAAAGACAAGCACTTTGTGGGAGGCGGCCTACAATTCTTCTCACGTCGGCACAACCTCTCTCCCATTTTCTATCACTATGCAGCTGAAAGAGGCTGTGAACGTGGTTGGGATAGCCATAACGAGAAGGTCCGGCAGCTACGTAAAAGACCTTCGCGGAGGTTATTTTGAGTTGTCTTTCGACGGTACGACTTACAGCAAAGCCTCTGAATTCGACTATGGGACCACTAACTCAGACATGGGGCCGCTTGTGACAGCCTGCTCATCCACTAACGCTTCGTATCTCAAACTATGGATTACAATGAGCAATAGAAAGGCCATCATATCCATAGCGGAATTCAATTTGCTAACTCGATAATTATATCTAAATTTGACTCATCACATAAAACAACTTGCTTAAATGAAACTAACTTACTTATGCTCATTGGCTTTGGCGGCTCTGATGCCTCTTTTCGTCTCTGTCGCCACCGCACAGGCGCAGGACAATTCACAGTACATTCTAACCCCTAAGGCTCCGGACACTCCACGCATCAACGGGCCTAAAGTCTACGGAGCAAGACCGGGAGCTGATTTCCTTTTCAGAATTCCTGCCACGGGAACTCGTCCGATGACATTTTCCGCAATCGGGCTTCCGAAAGGTCTGAGTCTTGACGGAGAGACTGGAATCATAACAGGAAGTGTCAAGAAGGCAGGAGAGTACAATGTCACTCTCAAAGCGTCGAATTCTATAGGTGACAATGAGAGGAATCTCAGGATTGTCATCGGGGATAAGATTGCGCTCACTCCTCCTATGGGGTGGAATTCATGGAACTGCTGGGGCAACAGTGTGTCTCAGGAGAAGGTGATGAGTTCCGCCAAGGCTATGGTTGACAAGGGTCTTGTCAATTACGGCTGGTCGTACATCAACATAGATGACGGATGGCAGGGAATCCGCGGCGGAAAGTTCAACGGCATACAGCCCAACAAAAAGTTCCCGGAAATGGAGCAGATGGTCAAGGACATCCACGCGATGGGACTGAAGGCGGGGATTTACTCGGGGCCTTGGCTCACCACATACGCAGGGCACATAGGCAGCTCTTGCGACAATGAGAAAGGGACATATCCTTGGATTGAGCAGGGTAAGGTGAATGAGAATTACAAATTCGAGGATCCTGACAAGAAACTCTCCCGCAATGACTTCCGCCTCCACGGCAAATACTCTTTCGCCAAACAGGACGCTCAGCAATTGGCCGATTGGGGTTTCGATTACTTGAAATACGACTGGTATCCATGCGACTTGTGGCATCTTAAGGATATGAGCGATGCTCTGAAGGCCACAGGAAGGGATATTGTCTACAGTTTCTCGAATTCCGGAAGGATTCCTCTTGCCAAAGCATTTATGGATTATGCCCAGTGCTGGAGGACTACGGGTGACATTCGTGACGAGTGGAAGAATATGTCGGACATCGGTTTCAAGGGACAGGATGCATGGGCTCCTTACAGGAAGCCGGGCAACTGGCCGGATGCGGATATGCTTGTGGTAGGAAAGGTCGGATGGGGGCCTCAGACCCACCCTTCCAAACTCACACCGGATGAGCAGTTCACTCACATTACTCTGTGGTCGATTCTGGCTTCTCCTCTTCTGATCGGATGCGATATGGCTGAAATGGATGATTTCACGCTGAGCCTTTTGTGCAACAGCGAGGTGATTGACGTGAATCAGGATCCGCTCGGCTATCAGGCATCGAAGATTTATTGGGATGACACCTACGCTACATATCTCAAGCCTCTTGAGGACGGCTCTGTCGCGGTGGCGATGTTCAATCTTTCTTCGGAGCCCAAGACGATCGGCTTCGTCTGCCAATCTCTCGGCCTCATCGGCGATCAGACCATCAGGGACATCTGGAGGCAGAAAGACATTGCGAAAGTCGGCTTCAAAGAAAGATGGGAGACTTCTGTCGCCCCTCACGGCGTGATGTTCGTGCGGGTCTACCCGGGCATTACTTCCGACCGTCCGTTCGGCGACAACAGGTAGGGGCTCTTGGCGTGCGCACTCCGCTTCGAATCCGCCTTCATTTCCGACCGTCCGTTCGGCCACAACAGATAGGGCAGGCAATTTAGCGGCCCCGTGACCTTGTGGCAGCCCGTGACATTGTGCCAGGTCAGGCCTTCACGACACGCACCTGAACAGGCTCTATGCCATTCCATGGCGCTTAACAGACTTACCAAGACTTTAAGCAAGGTGACTCCATCCGTTCCGGATTGGGTCACTTTCTTTAAAACGCTATAACACAGCAGGTTAAGCACCACTAAGAGCGAGACGAATTGTCCTCCTCAAGTAAAGCAAGAGGATCTCGATTAAAAATTCCAAATAATAATCCATTTGGCCTAAGTAGGGTGCAAATACCCCCTGTTTTGCACCCCGGTCACTGACCTGTAAACCACTAACTATCAATCAAGCCGTGAAAGGCCGATTCCGCGTCAACCACTCGAAAAAAAATAAATGCCAGAGACAAATTAGATTAGGCAAAAGTCGGCCGGCGAGGAGAGCCGTCCACATAGTTCCCCGCAGCCGGCACGAACTTTAGCGCTCGCAAGTCATTTACTGCAAGTGCGGTGCTACTATATGCGTTTTTGTTCTCAAATCTGATGGTATTGGATTGTCCCACGTAGGTGATAATACGACTTTTGCTAAATTATTAAGACAATTACTGTATCAAATACTTGGTCTCGGCACCGTCGCCGCACAGTCGCTGTCAAGCGACCGCTGACGAATGTCAGCGCATCGCCCTCGGGGGCAGCCAGCTTTGCTGGC
>JBAYFJ010000216.1:0-2756 GCA_041667245.1 Bacteroidales bacterium
CACTGACGGAGCCGTGGAAGGAGCCCTTTCTGCCCTTGACCCTCATTCCATATATATGCCTCCCGCAGTGCTGAAGGAGACTCAGACCGATCTAGCAGGCAACTTCGACGGAATCGGGATTCAGTTCAACGTGCCGAATGACACTGCAATTGTGCTTGAGGTCATCTCCGGAGGCCCTTCAGAGAAGGTGGGGCTCCAGAAAGGTGACAGAATCATCAAAGTGGACAAGAAAGTCATAGCGGGAGTGAAATGCGCCCAGGACACTATGGTCAGCAAGATGAAAGGCCCTTCCGGGACCAAAGTCGAGGTGACCGTGGAAAGAGGCGGCACTCTGATTCCGTTCAACATAACCAGAGGGAAGATCCCCGTACACAGCGTCGACGCATCATTTATGATCAATGACACAACCGGATACATCCGCTTGTCCAAATTCACCAGAACCACTTACGACGAGTTCAAAGAAGCTTCCGAGAAGTTGCTCTCCAGTGGGATGAAAAGACTTATTTTCGACCTCAGGGACAATCCTGGCGGCTATTTCGAACAGTCGTTCAAACTCAGCAACGAGTTTCTCAAAAAGAATGACGAGGTGGTCTACCTTAAAGGTCTGCACAGAAAGAAGGAAGATTACAAGGCAGACGGCAAAGGAGAGCTCACAAATGTACGCCTGTCAGTGCTGATCAACGAGAACTCGGCTTCCTCCAGCGAAATCTTCGCGGGAGCGATACAGGACAATGACAGAGGAGTGATCGTGGGCCGCCGCTCTTACGGCAAGGGACTTGTCCAGGAACCGATTCTATTCACAGACGGCTCAGGCATAAGAATCACGGTGGCGAGGTACTACACTCCTTCGGGACGCTGCATTCAGAAGCCGTACGACAATCTTGAGGACTACCGGTACGACATCTACAACCGTTACGAGCACGGGGAACTCACCTCCGCGGACAGCATAAAAGTCAACAAAGACGAAGCTTTCAAGACCATCGGCGGCAGAACCGTCTACGGCGGCGGCGGAATCACTCCTGACATTTTCGTTGCTATGGACACGACGAGAGCGTCTTCCTTCTTCGTTAAATGCAACAAGAAAGCAACTCAGATGAGATTCGCATCCTCAATGTTCGACAAGTACAAGACCTCGCTGTCGGAAATCAATGATTTCAAGACGCTGAATTCCTTCCTCGACAAAATGGACATCCCATCCAAATTCAAGAGTTACGCATCTTCAACGGACGGTATCACTCCTACTGCCAAAGAATGGGCCGAAACGCAGGAATACCTCGTGCCACAACTGAGAGCATTGATAGGGCGCTACTCCAAACTCGGGGAAAACGCCTTCTACAAGCTCTATCTCAGCGTGGACACTACTCTTCAGAAAGCCCTGGAATCTTCGAGCAAGGTTAAATAACGGCGATTAGCCGTTGTTGTTTCTCTGATAGAGATAACGTTTGATGCTTCGCTTAGGAGTTCTTTCGAAATCCTCAGGCATAAACGTCACTTTCGTGATCTTGGCATAATTCGGCAGCTGCTTGTTCACTTCAGGAAGCGCGCTGCGTATACGGGCCTCAAGATCAGGACGGGAGATGCCGTCGATTTCGGCCTCGTGATAGTCAGGATAGATCAACGCGGTCAATCCGTCATCGTCAATTACAAGTGAGTCAAAGACGTATGTGATAGTGTTGACCACTGCCTCAAGTTCCTCAGGATAGATGTTCTGGCCTGAAGGACCGAGAATCATACACTTGGAGCGGCCTTTGATGAATATGTAGCCGTCCCTGTCGATGACACCCATATCCCCGGTACGGAACCATCCGTCTTCCGTGAACACTTTCTTAGTGGCGTCCTCGTTCTTGAAATAGCCGAGAAAAACGTTCGCACCCTTGACTTGAAGTTCGCCCGGAACATTCTCCGGATCATCTGAGTCAACTCTGATCTCCATATTGGGGGCAACTTTGCCGCAAGAGAAAAGTTTAGTCTCTTTCCAGTCCGCATAGCCGATGATAGGAGCGCACTCCGTCATCCCGTAACCCACGGTGAAAGGGAAGCCGATTTTGTGGAAGAATCTCTCCACTTCAGGATTGAAAGCGGCCCCTCCCACAATCACCTCGACGAACTCTCCGCCGAAAGCGTTGACGATTTCCTTGCAGATTCTTTTCTGAATCAACTGATCCAGAATAGGAATCTTCATTATCAGTTTGTTGCGGTCCAGAACCGGTTTGAGACTGGATTTGTAGACTTTCTCTATAATCAGAGGAACTGCGATGATGATATGAGGCTTGACATCCGCAAAAGCCTGCATAATGATTTTCGGGCTTGGGACTCTGGTGAGGAAATGCACGTGAGCTCCTACTGTGATCTCGAAAAGAAATTCGAACATCAGACCGTACATGTGGGCGGAAGGCAGCATGGCTACCACGTTGGAATCGTGATTCAAGGACGGTGTAGCATAATTGTGTGCGAAATCAATGTTGGACCATAGGGCTCGATAAGGAATCATAACACCTTTCGAGAAGCCGGAAGTACCTGATGTGTAGTTGATTACGGCAAGCTCATCAGGAGTGTCCTCGTAGTAGTTCAAATCATCTTGGGTGAAATTGTTGGGATAAGCCTTGCCGAAAAGTTCGTTCAGGTGCTCTCTCACACTCCACATCTTGTCTGTCTTGGCATAGAGGAACCCGAAAGTGTTGATCTGCACAACCACGTAGAGATCAGGCATTTCGTCCTCGGAAAGCCCTTCCCAGATAACGTCATCGACAAAGAGA
>JBAYFJ010000217.1:0-2703 GCA_041667245.1 Bacteroidales bacterium
ACCTCCTTTTTGGAGACCTTACAGACGCGAGCTCTCGTGTGGAAATTGTACCTAGGTTAGCTCTTGTACTAGTCTTTCATTATTATATAGTCTTGTAGCTCAGTTGGTTAGAGCACCACACTGATAATGTGGGGGTCCGCAGTTCAAGTCTGCGCAGGACTACCGAGTTACACATACTGGGGGTATAGCTCAGTTGGCTAGAGCATCTGCTTTGCAAGCAGAGGGTCGTCGGTTCGACTCCGTCTACCTCCACTAAAAACCGCTTTCGCACTTTGCGAAGGCGGTTTTTTTGTTTGTGTAGTGCATTCAAAGTATTTTTTTGGATATTGTCGATGTTTTCCTCTGCTTTTCGCTTAAATATGGATATATTTGTAAAATAATAATAATCAATCTTACGATGAAAAAAATCTTGAATATCTTTTTCGCCCTTTCGTTGGTGCTCTTTAGCTCTCAGTGTGGCAAAAGCGGTAACGATGACAAAGGAGGAGATGAGGAAAAGCCGGTGACCGGCACTCAGATAGTTGAGAACGGGAAATCTTCTTACAACATAGTCTATTCTTACAGCGGTGGCACAGCCTCAAGAGTGACGGCTGACTATCTTGCCAGAGCCATTAAGACCGTGACAGGATGCTCTATAAACGTTGTGAGCGACCAGACGGAAAACACTGATTACGAGATTCTTCTCGGCAGTACTTCCAGAAGCGAGACAGCCACAGTCAAAGAGACAATCAAAGGTAACGGCTACTCCATTTTCAAATCCGGCAAGAAATTGGTTCTGTACGGAACTAACGCCACTTACATCGCGATAGTGCTCAAGAAGTTCGAGACACTCGTTCTCAAAAACACCGCTATTGCGGGGGACGGTTTCCTGAAATTCCAGACAATAGCCGACTTGACTGTAAGCGGGGACAGAACTCCCATCAATCTCGGTTATGTCGTGAAGAACCATTTCAAAATCACGACAAGCCTCACCAAAGTCTGCTCCTGTCCTAAAGAAGGTGAAGTGTATGTCGCTCAGGGAGCCTGCACTGACGGGAAATACATCTATTTTGTCAATAGAAATAAAAATGACAACGGCTCTATCGTCTACAAATTCGATGCGACCACTTTCAAGAAAGTCTCTCAGACAGCCGTTTTCGACGGAGGCCACAGCAACGATATGACCTACGACAGCAAGAACGGCAGAATAATCAGTCTCAACGGCGGCGTAACGTCGAGTCTCTTAAAGATCGTTTCAATCATCGACCCTGAGACAATGGAAGTCACGACCCCTTATTCCATCGCAACCGGCCTCACGGCCATAACCTACAATGAGAAGACAAACAGATATGCCGGAAGAAACGGTCAGAATCTCTACATTATGGACGAGAACTTCGTCACCGTCAAGTCCGGCAGCAGAAGTGACGGTTCAGCGCTGACATCGCAGGGAATGGGGTGTGATGATGACTATTTCTATTTCCCAATGAGCGGAAGCAAGAATGCGATTCTTGTCTATGACTGGAATTTCAATTTCGTCCGCAACATAGAACTGGACACTTCCCAGGAATCTGAAAGTCTCTTCAAACTCGGTGACGACTACTACATCAATTTCTACAAATCCGGTAACGGCGCCGAGCTCTATCGCCTCAACATCGACACCATCACCTACATCCCGAGTCTGTAGCCTACTTCATTGATGAAGCCCTGACATTAATTTCCGCGTCGTAATTGCCGTTCTCGGTGTTACGGTGCGGATTTTTTATTCTCTGTAAGCTATTCTTTCAGACACCCGATCGGGACTATGCACACGCCGTCCGCCCGCTTGTAGGCGTAGGGCCCGACTGCTGTCAAGACCATCAGGAAAGAAGGGCTCTTCATCTTTGTCGTGTCAATCTTGTCAGAGAGCTTTAATAGATTCCTAACTCCATCTTCTATCAGCATCTCGCCTCCTAACTTTATCTCTATCAATCCGTAAGAGCCATTGCGGAGGTGAATGACAGTGTCACATTCCAGACCGTTTTTGTCTCTGTAATGATAAACCTTGCCATCAATGGCATCGGCATAGACCCTCAAGTCCCGCACGCACATAGTCTCAAATAACAATCCGAATGTGTTCAAGTCATTTATTAAATCTATCGGTCCGAGACCTAATGCCGCACAAGCTATTGACGGATCCACATAGTAGTGGGTGTCAGATGTCCTTATTGCTGTTTTGCTCCTCAAGTTAGGATTCCAAGCTGGCATATCCTCTATGACAAAAATCTCTTTTAGCGCTCTTAGATACGAGGCTACAGTGTCCTCGCTGATCTCTTCGGATTCGTTGCCGGCAATGTCTGCAAGTATCGTGGCAGCACTCGTCTGAGTCCCCTGATGCCTGGCGTATGAGCGCATAAGCCGCTTTGCTCGCTCTTCATCCCTTCTGACATTGTCCACTCGGGAAATGTCAGAGCGTGCGATTGCTTCAAAATATTCGATTGCCTGAGACAGCGCTGCTTTTTCGGAGCTTTTGGATATTGATTTGGGCCAGCCGCCTCTGCAAACCAGATATGCTATCTGTTCCATATTCAGTTCATTTTTGCTGCCGACTTGATTTTGTGCTTTAAAAAGATTGCTCAAACTTACAGTTCCGTTCGACTCTCCTGATTCCCATAAACTCATCGGTCTCATTGTCAGGCAGCCGTATCTTGCGGTGCCTGAGTGATGAATCTTATCTCTATTTGTCGG
>JBAYFJ010000218.1:0-2697 GCA_041667245.1 Bacteroidales bacterium
GCAATGACAACAGCAAGATAAAAATCTGAGAAGTTGACTTTTTCATTATGTCTAAAATTTAATGTTATTTAATGTGTGTGTTCAATTCTATTTTTTGTAAATAGTGTATGGCGTTATTTCTTTATGGTCAGGATGAAAAGCCAGACTGGCAATATATCCTATTATAAAGCAAGAGATAAATCCCGTGGTTGAGTAAAGCAGCAAATTGACCGTCTGAAACTTGATCACGAGGAACTGTACGATTATGCAACCCGCAAGGCCGCAAAGCGCTCCGGCGGAATTCGCCCGTTTTGTCATCATTCCCAAGAGGAACAATCCTCCGAGGCCTCCAAGCAATAGCCCGAGGAATTTGTTGAATTCATCCCATAACGACTTGATGTCCCAGGAGACCATTGCAACCGCAAGCAGGATTCCGAACATCCCGATAATCAGCGTCGACAGTCTTGCAGCCTTCATACTTGTCCCGTTGTCACATCCCGGTTTTATCTTATGAAAAATGTCCATCGTGAAAGCCATAGACGATGCGTTCATACTGCTGCTTATGGTGGACATCGCTGCGGCAAATAGTCCCGCAATCACAAGACCGAGAACCCCCTGCGGCAAAGAAGTGGTTATGTACCAAGGCAATATGGCGTCAGAGTCAGCCACGGCCACACTTAGCTGTCCCGGATTGTATTTGTAGAATGCCCAAAGCGCGGTGCCGAGGAAAAAGAATAAAAGGCTTGCAGGGATGGTGAGGACGGCATTGGTGTAAACCCCTTTTCTCGCCTCTTTAACGGATTTAGTCGTAAAGTATCTTTGGACTATGGTCTGATCAGTGCCGTAGGTAGTGATGTTCGTGAACACAGTGGCTATGAGCACTGTCCAGATTACTGGTTGTCTCAAATCAAAAAATGTTTCTCCCAAACTGAATTTCCCGGCCTCGCTCGCAGCGGCCATCAACGACGAGCCGCCTCCGGGAATGCCGTTAATGACGGAGACGACAATGGCCACCGTAGCTCCCAGAAGCACTACTACTTGTATCGCTTCTGTCCACACTACCGCTTCAATTCCTCCCATCATAGTGTAGGCAAGGCTCAAGACGCCCATAAGTCCTATGCACAGATAAATGTCAAAGCCGGAGACCACATTAAGAGCAATGGAAGGTAAAAGAAGGACTACCGCCATCCTGCCTATCTGAAAGAGAATGAATGAAATGCTGCATATCACTCGAATCAAGGCGTTGAAACGCATTTCCAGATACTCATAAGAAGTGGTTATGTCTAATTTCCTGAAGAAAGGAATAAAGACAAGCGTTATCAGAGGAACGACCAGGATTATGCCGGCGTTAAAAAGCAGATAGCTCCAGTCTGTCAAATAGGCCTTCGCCGGCAGGGACATAAAAGTTATGGCGCTTAGACTTGTGCCGAAAATGCTGAGCCCGACAATGAACCAAGAGACTCTTCCGCCTCCTTTGAAATAATCGGATGTCGATTTCTGTCTTTTGGAGAACCACCAGCCCACAAAGGCCAGAATCAAAAAGTAAATTGCGATAACTATGACATCCAGAGCCTTGATTTTGTGTACCACACTGTGAATAGCGGCTCTCAATATCAAAGGTGATCTGACTCCCGGTGCCACCTCTCCGCTGACTATTGTAATAGCGCTACCGTTTTTCAAAGCCGTAGCCGTGACGGGTATTACTACGTCGGATGAATCGATTTCGGATTCAATCATTGTCCCCGTCACCGTGTGATAAAGACGAATGGAGTTGTCTCCTTTTGAGTCGGCCGATCTGCCTCCGAAAAACATAATATGATTCGTGCCGAAAGGAAGGGCAGCGCCTGCCATTACAGAGAATATTCCTTTCACTACTTTCCATTCTTTGATTTTCGGGTCATAGCAGTAGCCGTCGTCAAGAATTGTCCAATCGTCGTTTTTGTAATTTCTGCCGCTGAACAAGTAGAAACAATTGTCAACACCGTTGCTTTGACAGGCGCTCACGGCATACCCTCTCGCAGGCCCCGGCCAGGACTGAAGTTCCTGCCATCCGTTTGCCGGATTGTGAAGGTCAATACTGAAAAAATGTGCTGTGGCGATTTTAGGCTTTTCGTTTTCGTTACCTCCTGCTATGTACGCCTTTCCGTCAACTATGCAACCGGTCATATTCGCAAGAGTTACCGGAAGTGAAGGCAACTTCTCGAAAACGGGGACTCCGTCTTTGCCGATTGAAACTTTGAAAACGTCACTGAAACATCCGGAATTGTCACAGCCTCCCACGCAGATTAACGAGTTCTGATAAGTAAAAGCCACTCCGTACGCAACGGCTTTCGGCATATTGTCATAAAAAACTTGCCAGCCTTTTTCCTCGTCGTAAATGTAAGTGTCACCATAGTACTTCTTTACGCCTCCGTCAGAGGGTTTCCCGTTCGGGAAATTTGAGCCTCCCATTATCACAAGACTGTTGTCAATGTAACCTGAAAAAGCACCTGCGAGGCCTAGATTCGGCTTTCCCGCAGAATCAGCGGGAAGTTCCAACTGCTTTTCCCACTGAAGATTGTCTGTTTCAGTCAGCTTTACCTTCAGACTGTTCTCATCCTTGGAAAAGGCAAGAATCGGGACAATCGTAAGAATTATTACTAATAGCAGCTTTTTCATAATATACCCTGCTGTCTAGATGTTCTGATGATAACCTATCGCTTTTAATTCTTCTTTGAC
>JBAYFJ010000219.1:0-2663 GCA_041667245.1 Bacteroidales bacterium
TCAATAGCTCCCCGCATCCCTTCCTGACCGGGAGTAAGGACGACCTCGGCCCCATAGGCAGCCACTAACTTACGCCTTTCCACGCTCATAGTTTCCGGCATTGTAAGCACTAACTTATAGCCCTTTATCGCGCTAACGAAAGCAAGACCCACTCCTGTGTTGCCGCTGGTCGGCTCTATTATGGTCGCGCCTTTCTTCAATTCTCCTTTGGCTTCAGCATCTTCAATCATAGCCAAGGCAACCCTGTCCTTCGCACTGCCCGCAGGATTGAATGATTCTATTTTAGCAAGCACCGAGCATCCGGCAGCGATGTTGAAATTCAACGCCCCTCCTATCATAGACAATTTGACCAATGGAGTGGCGCCGGTCAGTTGAAGTAGAGAGTTGTAAATTCTTGACATATAATTTTTTTCTAAAATTACTTATTTGATTAATAATATCAAACTCTTCAGAACGCATTGCGGATAATTATTAAAAAAAGACTATTATTGCACTTCAAAAATGATCTCAAAATGGAAAAGATTGACATCAAGGCGATAGCGAAAACAGTAACCGATTCTCTGATTGACAGCAGCGCCTTCATTCCGGAATGTGATTCAGGAATCCTAAATCTGGAAGAAATTAAGAAATCGCTCAGGCTTGTGCGCTCTATTGTCTTCAGCAATTACTTTGACAACAGCGGTTCAGATGATGAAATCGTACAACTGTATTCAATCCTCTCACGGCAGATTTACTTGTCCTGCTATTCTCACGGAGATGATGAGCAGAAGAATATCGTCCTGAGTCAGGAAGCGGCAGCCGATGTCATCAGACAGATCCCCGAACTGAAACGTCAACTCGGGACTGACGTAAAAGCAGTTTTCGACGCCGACCCTGCGGCAGAGAATTATCAGGAAGTGATTCTTTGCTATCCCGCGATAGTAGCAATGACTCATTACCGTTTCGCACACATTCTTTCTGAAATACGAGTACCCGTAATTCCTCGAATGATCACGGAGATGGCCCACTCCCGCACAGGAATTGACATTCATCCGGAGGCGAAAATCGGGGATTATTTCAGCATAGACCACGGCACAGGCGTTGTAATCGGCCAGACTTGCATTATCGGTGACCACGTAAGTCTCTACCAGGGAGTCACCCTTGGGGCAAAGAGTTTCAAGTTCGACTCCGACGGCAACCCTGTCAACGAGCCGCGACACCCTATAATAGAAGATCACGTAATCATCTATTCAAACACGTCCGTTTTGGGCCGCATAACGATAGGGCATCATTCAATCATCGGAGGAAACATCTGGCAAACCAAAGACGTGCCTCCTTATTCACACGTCCGCCAAAGACTTCCTTCTCTTTCAAAATAATCGATTGAGCGCAACCCGTCAGGAAAGAAGCGCAACCCGTCAGGAGAAACGTCTTTCAGAACTCGATTGAGCGAAACCATGAGATAGTCTGAATCGGCTATTCCGCCAAATCGGCCTCTTTGCGAGCGTCAAGAAATTTCCAGACATAGAAGGCGACCACACAAACCATCATCACGATTGCGGTCACTGCAATGGTCCTGACGACGAAAGGATCAGACATATAATCCGCTTTCCGGTCAAAAATCAACAGGCCGAAGAGAAGCATAGCGATTCCGGCAAATGTCAGCACAAGGCACTGGATTGCCAGCACGGAATAGCTCTTAACGCTTTTCTTCATTTCCTGAGTCATCACGATGTCCGAAGCGTGCGTAACTGCCTGAACTCTGTCGTAACCTTCCGATGTGGAGCCTTTTCTTCTCAAAGCCAACTCCGTAACGGCAAGCAGGACAATCGGAATTATGAACCCGCAAGTCGCCTCATAAACCTGAGGATTGAGCAGATGTGCATAAGTGTATTTCCCGCTCAGGCAGATTGCATAGGTAATAAGCATTATGATTATGACGTGACCCCCTCTGATTCTGTGCGAGAACAAAGCCCACACGGAAGGAATGTAAAGAGGGGCTATGATCATTGTCAAAATCGTCACCACAACCTTTTCAGCCCCACCCATATATGGAATCACAAGTGCCACAAGCAGGATGGTAAGGCCGAACACCAAAGTGAAAAGCCTCCCCACTTTGATCTTCGAGGTGTCCGCGATACCGGTGTGTTTCCTGCAATAGATGTCGTAGGTGAAGACATTGGCAAACACGTTCAACGTCCCTGACACACAGGAAAGAGTGGCGGAAATCATCGCCGCAAGCATAACCCCGAGCATTCCTTTCATCAGCACAGTGCTGCTCATCAGCACGTATGCCTGTTCCGGATTGGCGGAAGGATCCAGTTGACGGTAGGCCATAGCCGGGAAGTACCACAGGATAGGCGTCAAAATGTAAAGGACTGCGACAAGATAATTGCTCTTCTTTGCGTCTTTGGCGGTGGGCACACTGAGATATCTCTGGACATAAGGCCAGTCACCACCCATCTGAAAGGTGTTGAGACAGAGCCACAGCAGAAGCCAGAACCAAGGATAATCCTGACTAACGGGCACGAAATAGCTATCTGGAGCTAATGCGATGAAGTTCGGAACACCGCCAACCGCATGGATGGAAAGAGGTATCAGGAATATAGCCACTGACATTAGGACCCCGAACTGGATCATATCAGTCATTAGGACGGCCAGGAAGCCTCCGGCGACTGTGTAGA
>JBAYFJ010000220.1:0-2647 GCA_041667245.1 Bacteroidales bacterium
CCCCGACAGTGATAAGACTCGGATGGTCAACCCATCTCAGGGATAACGACGATAAGTCAACTTTTACCAGTAATAATCTATAAACCCGAGTCAACCAAAATCAGGAAAGTACAAAATCCCGGCCTTTTACTTACGGAATTGCCAAAAGCCTCTTGACATT
This sequence comes from Bacteroidales bacterium, assembly GCA_041667245.1. Classification (GTDB taxonomy): domain Bacteria; phylum Bacteroidota; class Bacteroidia; order Bacteroidales; family UBA932; genus Cryptobacteroides. The sequence goes on from JBAYFJ010000220.1 coordinate 161, forward strand.
GACAGACAGAATGCATCAGCCGACTGCGGCCAGTATGACTGCGCATCGCCCCAATGGGGCAGCCAACTCTGCAGACAGGGGGGGTAGATTGCCGATAGAGCGCTCTTCCGCTTCGCAGATGAGCCCGAAGGGAGAAGACAACGAAGCGCACAACAACTTTATCCGGCATTCAGCCCACGAAACGTCTGAAGGAATGCGATCAATGCCGACAGTGTGAGACAGAATGCCACCGCCACTCTCGCATTCAAAACATTAAACGACACTCCCTAATTAATGCAGTGAGGTGTCACCCTTCGCTCGTATTCGTCCGATTTTATTCCACTATTTCAGTAATTCCGCCAAATTAGGGTGTTTTACCCTCGATTTGGCGGAATATAGATGTTATAATCCGCCATAATGCGTGTATTTTGCCTTGATTTGGCGGAATATAGATAGTATATTTGGCCAAACCGAAGGAGTTTTATATCTTTATGGCGGAATATAATAACTTAGTTTATGGCACAAGAAATAATCGGGAGAGCAAAGGAGAAAAAAGAGTTGCAGGATCTTTATGACTCCGGAAGGCCTGAATTCGTTGTGGTTCAAGGCCGTAGAAGAATCGGGAAGACATTTCTCGTAAGGGAGACGTTCGAAGGCGAGTTCTCCTTTTATCACACCGGATTATCTCCGGCGGAGACCAGGACAGAAGACAAGACTGTTCTTAAAATCCAGTTGGAATCTTTCTATTCCTCGCTTGTCCGGTTCGGCTACTCCGGAGGTATGCCTGGCGGATGGCTGCAAGCCTTTGACATTCTCATTAAACTATTGGAAGGCCTCGGTACCACCAAGCGTCAAGTGGTTTTCATTGATGAAATGCCGTGGATGGACACTCCCAGGTCAGGTTTTGTCACAGCGCTGGAGCATTTCTGGAACGGATGGGGCGCAGGAAGGAGCAATCTTATGCTGATTGTCTGCGGTTCGGCTGCATCTTGGCTCGCCGACAAGATCATCAACAGCAAGGGAGGCCTTTACAATCGAACGACATTTGAAATTAAGTTGCGTCCGTTCACTTTGAAAGAGTGTGAGGCGTTTTACGCGAGCCGTCAAATCGAGATGGACCGCTACGACCAGATGCAGTCTTATATGATTATGGGAGGAATCCCTTACTATTTGTCACTTCTTCGTAAAGACAGGAGTCTGGCTCAGAATATCGATGATTTGTTCTTTGCCAAAAACGCGCAGTTGAATCAGGAATTTGACAGATTGTTCAACTCTCTGTTCTCAAATCCCGATTTCAATAAGCAGATCGTCAGGATGATCGGCGGAAAACGTTCGGGAGTGACAAGGAAAGAGATAGTGGGGAAATCCGACATCTCTTCCGGCGGGAATTTGACAACTGCTCTTAAGGTCTTGATGGCAAGTGATTTCATAGAGACGTACAGTCAGTATAAAGGCTCGAAGACCGATGTTTGTTACAAGCTGTCGGACTCGTTCTGCCTTTTTTATCTGTACTTTATGGACAAGGACAAAACTACCAATGAGCATTTCTGGCAGGACAATCTGCATTCTTCATCCTTGAATGCATGGCGAGGCTATGCGTTTGAGAATGTCTGCTTTTCTCACGTGTGGGAAATAAAGAATGCGTTGGGTATAACGGGCGTACAGACGGAAGTGATGCCGTGGCAAAGCAGGCAAAAAGAAGACGGCGCTCAGATTGATATGGTGATTGACAGGGCGGATCGCGTCATCAACATCTGTGAGATGAAATTCAGCGTTGACGATTTCGTCATCACGAAAAGCTATGATAAGGTGCTGCGTCACAAATTGGATCTTTTCTCGGAGGAGACCAAATGCCGCGGCTCTCTGCATCTGACAATGATTACGACTTATGGCCTTTCTGCAAATGAGTATTCCGGAAAGGTGCAGAATGTCATAACTATGGACGATTTTTTCAAATAGCATTATGGATGAGGCTGAGAAATATCTGGTGGAGCGACTGCGCGCCGGTGACGAAGCTGCCTACAAACACCTCTTCGACTATCATTATCGGGCCCTGTGCTACTTCGCAAAAGAGTACGTTGGCGACAATTATGTTGCGGAATCCATTGTCTCCGGAGTGATTTTCCATCTTTGGGAGAAGCGCGGTTCCCTCAGCGTGGACACTTCTCTGCGCCGTTATCTAATGGCCGCAGTCCGGAATCAGTCCATCAATTACATTAAGTCCCTCAAGACCGCCAAAGCGATGCCGGCCGCATCTCTTGACGCCACGGTTGAGAACAGCATACTGTCGGATGACCTTCCTACAGGCCGTCTGTTCGCAAAAGAACTGGAAATTGAAATCGGCAAGGCGGTTGGCAGTCTTCCTGAGGAATGCAGGAGAGTGTTCCTGAAAAGCAGGGTCGACGGGAAGAAGTATTCCGAAATAGCCTCGGATCTCGGTATCTCTGTCAACACGGTCAAGTACCACATAAAGAACGCCTTAGCGGCTTTGACAATAGCCCTTGAGAA
>JBAYFJ010000221.1:0-2639 GCA_041667245.1 Bacteroidales bacterium
CAAAAGATGGATCTTCTCAGACGAGAATCCTGACACTATGTCCGCCGAAGAGCGATGCGGGCTCGGCTTTCACGTAGGAAAGTACTTTGACAAAGTTCTTGACATAAAGAAATGCTACCTGCAGCGCGACCCTTCAAATGACATCAGGCTTTTCGTCAAACAATATGCTTTGGACCACAGTCTTTCATTTTTCGACATAAGGGAGAACACCGGCTTCCTTAGGAATATGTTCATAAGAACCTCTGAGAATGATGAGGTTATGGTGATAATGTGCTTCTTCTACGAAGACGAGAAGGAACGCTGTGGGCTTCTGGATTCTTTGTCAAAAGCATTTCCTCAAATAACATCACTCTATTACGTCATTAACACTAAGTTAAATGATTCAGTATCCGATCAGACATGCGTCCTTTACAAAGGAAAGGACTCAATATGCGAGAGTATGGAGAATCTACGCTTCAAGATAGGCCCCAAGTCTTTCTTCCAGACGAACACTCCCCAGGGATGCCGACTCTATAATGTTGTTCGGAATTTCGCCTCACTGACCGGAAAGGAAGTCGTTTACGACCTTTACACAGGCACAGGGACCATCGCGCAGTTCGTTGCGTCAAAAGCAAAAAAAGTGATCGGCATTGAGTACGTGAGCGAAGCTATTGACGATGCGAGAATCAATGCTACTGGCAACGGGATTACGAACTGCGAATTCGTGGCCGGAGATATGAAAGACATTCTCACGGACAGTTTCATTAAGGAAAACGGCCATCCGGACGTGATTATTCTGGACCCTCCGAGGGCTGGAATCCATCCTGACGTCGCAAAAGTGATTCTTAACGCATCACCGGAGAGAATCGTCTACGTCAGCTGCAATCCGGCCTCACAGGCAAGAGACATAGCGCTGCTCGCAGGAAAATATGTCATCACCGCCGTTCAGCCTGTGGACATGTTCCCTCACACGCAGCACGTCGAAAACGTCTGCCTTCTGAACATAAAACCGGCTCTATAGACTATTTCTCGCAGTAAAGTCTCCCCTGCTCCGCTCTCACGACTTTAACTTCCTCTCCTTTGGAAGCATAGCCGAAAGTAAGTGTGGCCTCAAATATTTTCCCGTCGAGCATAACCTTGCCGGCAGGTTTGAGATCATTGTACACTGTAGCTGTCCGGCCGACCAGATGATCCATTCCCGTCTTCACTCCGACGAATCCTTCTTTTTCATTCATCGACTGCCTCAAAGCCACATAGTCGAAAGTCTTGGTCGGGTAGAGTTTGTGGACCAGCCAGACTGAGCCGGAGATTGCCACGAACGCAGAGATGATCACAAGTCCGAAGGGCTTAACTACAGCCATTGCGTTGAAATTGCCGTCTCCGCTGAAAACCAGATTGTTGTCCACCGCTGCGAAGGTCAGAGACACGACCACGGCAGTGATTCCGCTGATTCCACATATCCCGAAACCCGGAATGACGAACAGTTCCATCGCTATAAGCAGAAGTCCGATAATGAAGAGAAGAATCTCCCAGTTCTGCGCTAAAGACTGGATGTACAAAGGAGAGAAATACAGTATGGCTCCGAGAATCGCCACCCCGATGGGGATGCCTATTCCAGGGGTTTTGAATTCGATGTAGATTCCGCCTATTATCATAATCAGGAATATCGCCTGAAGCACGGGGTTCATCATAAACATCACAAACTTCTCACTTCCGGAGAGTTTCATGTTGACTATCTGATAATTGTTACCGGAGACCTTTTCCGCAACTTCCCTAACGCTTTCGCATACTCCTTCGCAATAACCCGCCTCAATAGCCTCTTTAGGGGTCATGCTCAGCACATGGGCCGTGTCCACCATTGACTCGGCAATATGAGGATCTCTGCCATTGGCCTCAGCTGTGGATCGCATCATACCTCGCATAAAAGACTGGTATTTGTCAGGCATAACATTGCCTGCCGGCCCAACAACGGTCGCTGCCCCTATGGAACTTCCCGTCTTCATATAAATGGAATCACAAGCTATGCTGATCAGCGCTCCGGCAGATGCAGCTTGCATATTCACAAAGGCTATAACAGGAATGTTACATCGAAGAATCGCGCTTCTTATGCTGTCTGCGGCATCAACGGCGCCTCCGTAAGTGTCAAGGTCAAGAATAATGTAGTCGGCATTTGCCTCATTTGCCTTCTGAAGCCCCATAACCACAGTCTTTTGTGCAAGTGCGTTAATCTCGCTGTCAAGACGGATATGATAAATCACGGACTTCTCAGCCGAGTAAGAAACGACTGACAACACGAACATCATTAAAAAAGAGAGCGAAATCTTTCCTGTAGCCATAGTTTTATTAATATAAAGTAATTCGCAAATATAGTCCTTTTAAGGAAAATGATTAACTTTGTACTCATTATTTTTATCAAAACGTAGATGATACTTCAGATACTTCTTTTCTTTATAGGATTATCCCTTATTTTAATAGGAGCTAACAGTCTTGTCGACGGTTCCTCCAGTCTCGCAAAAAAGATGGGAGTGAGCGAATTCGTCATTGGTCTCACAATCATAGGAATCGGCACTTCGGCCCCTGAGATGGTAGTCAGCCTGATTGGCTCGGTCAAAGGAAACGCGGATATAGCGGTAGGAAACGTGTTGGGGTCGAACATTTTC
>JBAYFJ010000222.1:0-2615 GCA_041667245.1 Bacteroidales bacterium
ACCAAAATCGGAACCACTACCGGCACGAACGGAGATTATCTTATCCGCGCATCCGGCAAATCTGTACTTCAGTTTTCTTTCATAGGTTTTGAGACACAAGACGTCCCGGTCGAAGGACGCTCAAAAATCGACCTTTCGATGAAAGAAAAATCGACGGCTTTGAATGAAATCGTAGTCGTGGGCTACGGCACGCAGAAAAAGGCTAATCTGACAGGCGCCGTGGATCAGGTCACTTCAGACGTCTTTGAAGGTCGCCCGAGCGCAAACGTCACTCAGATGCTCCAGGGAGCGATTCCTAACCTTAACCTTAAAATCACTGACGGAAAACCAACCCGTTCCGCCTCTTACAACATCAGAGGAACCACTTCAATCGGACAAGGCGGCAGCGCGCTTGTCCTGATAGACGGTGTGGAAGGCGATCCGAGGTTGCTTAACCCTGACGACATCGCCTCGGTGTCCGTTCTGAAAGACGCCGCATCTTCTTCCATCTATGGATCCAGAGCGCCTTACGGAGTCGTGCTCATCACCACGAAGAATGCGAAAAGCGGCCAGGCGGTGGTGTCCTATTCCACTAATCTGATTCTTGAGACACCGGCCAATCAGCCGGAGTACGTCTCGGACGGTTACACTTGGGCCGACCATTTCTACACCGCTTACTACAATTACAATCATTCCAACCCTTCCGGCATCAACAAGAGCCAGCAATTTTCCACAGCTTGGCTTGCTGAGTACAAAGAAAGAGCCGCCTCAGGCAATTACGGCACGGAAGTCAGTGACGGATCCTGGGGCACCACAAAAGGTCGCTGGGTCTATTTCAACAAAGGAACCGACTATGCCGGAATGATTTACAAAGACGCGGTGTTCGCACAGAGCCACAATCTGTCAATATCCGGATCCGAAGGCAAATTCGACTATTATCTCTCAGGACGTTTCTACGGCTATGGCGGACTCTTCGACAGCCCTTCCAACACTGATGATTACAAGATGATCAACGGTCGTCTCAAAGTCGGCTACCAGATTAAGAAATGGTTGAAGATTACCGACAATTTCGACATTATGCACGACAAGTACCACAACCCTGTCACCTATTCGGAAGGTAACGGCAACATCTGGAGAAACATCTTCGATGAGGGCCATCCGAGCTCGCCTGTATGGAATCCTGACGGCACTATGACCTATTCGGCAGTCTACTCGGTCGGTGATTTCCTTTACGGAAACAGCCGCCACACCAGAATCAACGATCAGGTCCGCAACACATTGTCCGCAAAACTCAATTTCCTTGACAACAAGTTGAGATTCAACGCAGACTTTACGTACAGAGACAAGACATATTACAGACAGATAAAGAGAGTCCGCACACCGTACTCAAGGTACCAGAACAAGGTTGAGACCATTTCAGGCACCCAATCCTATATCTCCGAACTCACTCAGGACACCAAGTATCTCTCCACCAACGATTACGTTGAGTACGAGGACACTTTCGGCGAAAGCCATTACTTCAAAGGTATGGTAGGTTACAATTACGAGCAATCCTCAATGAAAAACCTGTATGCCTACAATGACGAACTTCTCACAGAGGATGTAGAAAACATCAATCTGGCTCTCGGAACTGAGAAGAGGAGCATCACGGGTGAGTGGAACAAATGGCGTTCGGTCGGAGCTTTCTCCAGATTGAACTATATGTTCAAGGACAAGTATCTCGTTGAGCTCAACGGGAGATATGACGGTTCCTCAAAATTCCGTTCCGGAGAGCAGTGGGCATTCTTCGCATCGGCCTCAGCCGGCTGGAGAGTGTCTTCCGAGCCTTGGTTCAAGGTTGACAAGAACGCCATATCCAATCTGAAGCTACGCGCCTCTTACGGGTCTTTGGGCAACAGTAACATCTCGGCATATTCTTTTGACGAATCATTCGGGGTTTCCACAGGCCGTATAATCAACGGAACGCTGGTCAAATACACGGATTCGCCTACACCTATCCCTGACAATCTTACTTGGGAAACGGCAAAAACCGTTGACGTGGGCATAGATATGGGATTCCTTCGAGACAGACTAACCGTCGTCGCGGACTGGTACGACAGGAAAACAGTGGATATGTACATCGTCGGGCCTACTCTTCCGGACGTCTACGGGGCATCTTCCCCGAAAGGCAATTACGGAGATATGACCACTAAGGGATATGAGATCTCCATTGAATGGCGTGACGAGTTCAATCTGGCTTCGAAACCATTCACTTACGGAATCCGCGCCACCCTCGCCGATTACAAATCCGTAATAGACAAGTACAACAACTCCACAAAGGCGCTGGGTACCGACAATAATGCGGATTACTATGAGGGAATGACCGTGGGTGAAATCTGGGGTTTCGTCTCAAACGGCTTATGGCAGAATCAAGAAGACATCGACGTTGCTGAGGCTGCGGCTAAGGCTGCCGGACAGTCCTACTATAATCCTCTGATGAGAACTGACAAAAAGTACAGCCTTTATCCCGGAGACATCAAGTTCGAGGATCTGAACAAAAACGGTTACATTGACAGAGGCGCGAACACAGTAGATGACTCCGGTGACAGAAAGGTCATAGGCAACACTGAGCCTCGTTATATGTACAGTTTCAATCT
>JBAYFJ010000223.1:0-2591 GCA_041667245.1 Bacteroidales bacterium
CTTGGTACATAACCACTGCTTTGCCGCAGGGGGTTCTCGGTCTCGTGATTGCGGGACTATTTGCCGCAGCGATGTCCACCATAAGCAGCAGTATGAACGCATCGTCTATGGCTTTCACGATGGACATTTTTCATAAGATAAAACCCGGATGTGACAACGGGACAAGTATGAAGGCAGCCAGACTCTCGACGCTGATTATCGGGATGTTCGGAATTCTACTGGCGGTTGCAATGGTCTCCTGGGACATCAAGTCGTTATGGGATGAATTCAACAAATTCCTCGGACTCTTGCTGGGAGGCCTCGGAGGATTGTTCCTCTTGGGAATGATGACAAAACGAGCGAATTCCGCCGGAGCGCTTTGCGGCCTTGTAGGTTGCATAATAGTACAGTTCCTCGTGATCAAGTTCCAGACGGTCAATCTGCTACTTTACTCAACCACGGGATTCATCTCCTGCTTTATAATAGGATATCTTGCCAGTCTTGCTTTCCATCCTGACCATAAAGAAATAACACCATACACTATTTACAAAAAATAGAATTGAACACACACACATTAAATAACATTAAATTTTAGACATAATGAAAAAGTCAACTTCTCAGATTTTTATCTTGCTGTTGTCATTGCTGTTGACGTTTTTTAGTCAGAACGCTAAAGCGCAAGACATTAGCATTGCCGGGAATGTGGTGGACGGAAACGGAGTCCCTGTCGCAGGAGCTAATGTGACAGTCACCGGAACCGATCTCGGTATAACGACGGATTCGGAAGGAAAATTTGCTCTTGCCATTCCGGCCGTGAAAAAGTCTATTGTCATCTCTTTCATCGGTTTCGTGACTAAAGAAGTTCAGATTGCCGAGCTTCAAACCAACCACACCGTCATTCTTCAAGAAGAGGCCATTGCTCTAAATGACGTTGTCGTGATCGGATATGAAGAGTCAAACAGACGGTCGGTAACGTCTTCAATCGCTAAATTGGGAGGAGAATCTTTGCAGAACATCCCTATCTCAAGTGTCGGCGAAGGATTGAAAGGCAAGATTGCGGGCTTGCGTGTTACTCAAAGCAACTTCACCCCTGGCGGCGGCTTCACCTACCGAATTAGAGGCGGCTCATCCGTAAACGGAAGCAACTCGCCTTTGGTCCTCGTGGACGGAGTCGAAAGAGACTTTTCCGCCATCAACCCAAATGACATTTTGTCGATTGACGTGTTGAAGGACGCCGCTTCATCAGCTATATACGGTGCAAAGGCTTCTAACGGAATCATTCTCGTGACCACTAAAAGGGGCGGCTACAACAGAGCTCCCAAAATCACTTTCGAGGCAAAAGTCGGAGTCCAGAATTCCGAAACCAAAATTGATTTTCTGAATGCAGAGGATTACATAACAGTGGTAAGAAACGCCGTTGCGGAATATCTTGACGTCCCGAGCAGAGCTTCCGCGGCTAACAGCTATTTGAATGGCGCCAACTCAGCCGGAATCGGAAATTCGGCAAACGGGATATATTCTCCAAGGTACTATAACTCTTCGACGGATGTCCTGCCTAAGGGCTACAAGACTATGCAGGACCCGCTTGATCCTTCCAAGACGATAATGTTCGCGGACAACGATTGGCAGGATTTGCTTTACAGCCCGTCTTTGTGGCAGAACTATTATGTCGGGATTGACGGCGGCAGCGACATCGTCAGATATTCAGCCAGTTTAGGCTATACCGATGATGAGGGAGTCGCTTTGGCCACAGGATACGACAGAGTGAACTTCAAGACGAATATGGATGCGAAGGTGGCCAAAAAGCTGACTGTCAGTATGGGCGTTGATTTCGCCAGAACAAACACGGAGGCTTATGCGGATCAGCGCAACACCATTTCGAGAGGATTGTCCTCGGCTCCGACTATGCGCGTCTATTACGATGACGGGACTCCGGTGCAGGGCTACAACGCCACATCTCTGACTCCTATCTTTTATGAATACTATTATGACCGAAGCAGAGTGATGGATTATCTTTCCCTGAATGCAGGTCTTAAATGGGATATAATTGACGGCCTTTCCGCCAATGTACAAGGCTCTTTCTTCAAAAACACATCGAAGAACAAACAGTTTATCAAGGCCAATGAATGGGACACCACAAGAAAATCCTCTTGGAGTCAGGCAACTACGGAGCGCAAGAAACTGGAGGCTTTTCTATCCTACAAAAAGACATTTGACTCGGCCCACCACGTTTCTTTGCTCGGAGGCTATTCTTATCAGAACAGATTCTATGAGACAGTGGCCGTGGCCGGCTACGGAGGCACTAGTGACAAGGTGACCACTATTAACGGGTCCTCGACATTCGATCCGAATGACATTACGTCTTCAGAGCAGAAAGAAGCTCAGATCGGATTCTTCGGCCGTGTTAATTATGACTACAAAAACAAGTACCTTCTCACCGGCACTTTCAGGGCAGACGCTTCATCCAAATTCGTCAAGGACAATCGCTGGGGCTATTTTCCGGGAATCTCCTTGGGCTGGGTTATGACTGAGGAACCTTGGCTGAACAATGTCAAGGACCTGTCATTCTTGAAATTGAGAGCAAGCTACGGCTCTACCGGCAACAATGCCTC
>JBAYFJ010000224.1:0-2548 GCA_041667245.1 Bacteroidales bacterium
ACCCGTATTCCCTTCTGACGCAGACCGGCTACAGGCAGAATTTCTACAACAACGCACAATCGGTAGTAGGAGTCACACACGACTTTTCGTGGCTGACCGATGGTCTGAGCGCTAATGTGAAAGGCTCTTTCGATGCCTACAATCACCACGATCAGTACCGCACTAAGACTCCTGAGCAATGGGGAAACGCGACAAGAGACGAGAACGGGGATCTACAGCTCTCCCAACTTGTACCGGGCTCTCAGACTCTTGACTATTCTTACGCATCATACGGCTGGCGGGCACTATATCTTGAGGCAAGTTTGAATTACGCCAGATCATTAGGCAAGCACGGACTTACCGGACTTCTGTTGTTCCAGCAATCACAGAAAAACTATGTGGGTTCAAGTGCGACCGACTCTCAAGCGGCTCTCCCTTACAGACATCAGGGACTGGCTTTCAGAGCCACTTACAATTACAACAATCTGTACTTCCTTGAATTCAATGCCGGTTACAACGGGTCCGAGAACTTTTCTCCCGGGAAGAGATTCGGTTTCTTCCCGTCCGTGGCTGCCGGGTGGCTGGTCTCTGACGAAAAATTCTGGGCGCCTGTCAAAGGTGTTGTCAGCCTGCTGAAATTCAAAGGCTCCTACGGTCTTGTAGGCAACGACCAGATCGGGGGCGGAAGAAGATTCATTTATCTTGAGACCATCAACGAAGGCGGCTCATACGCTTTCGGACAGTCAATGCAGTACTACGATTCCTACCAGATGGGCGAATGGGCGAATGCCAACGTGGGTTGGGAAAAATCCAAAAAACTCGATTTGGGAGTGGACATCGAATTCTTCAAGAAACTACGTATGCAGATTGACTATTTCAAGGAGAACCGTTCTGGGATATTCCTTGAGAGAGGCTCGATTCCGGTCTTCGTGGGCATTACCTCAAAGCCGTGGGTCAACATCGGCAAGATGCGCAACTCGGGAGTCGACGCTTCGGCGACATATAACCAGAGGATCGGCAGCGTGGAGCTTTCCGCTCTCGGCAATTTCACTTTCGCAAGAAATATGATTCAGGATATGGACGAGCCTGCATGGACGGAACCGTATATGGCTTCCACAGGGCAAGCGCGCTATCAGACAATCGGTTACGTCTCTGACGGACTATTCAAAGACGAAGAGGACATCAAGTCCTCGCCTGACCAGTCCTATCTCGGCAATGTGAGACCGGGCGACATAAAGTACGTGGACATCAACTGCGACGGAGTGATTGACGCAAAGGACCGCAAGCCAATCGGCTACACCAATGTACCTGAAATCGTCTACGGTTTCGGCCTCAACGCAAGATGGAAAGGATTCGATGTGTCAGTCTTCTTCCAAGGTGTCGGAAATGTCAATTTTTCGACCAACTCATCAATGCTTATGGGCTTCACTCCTTCCAAACCGGCGGAGTCCAATGTGTTCTCCGCCTTGGAAGGCAATTACTGGACTCCTGAGAACACAGATGCCAAATATCCCCGCCTCACAATCGGTCAGAACACCAACAACAGCGTCACTTCCGATTTCTGGATGGTGGACGGCAGCTACATAAGGCTAAAAAACGCTGAACTGGGCTACACTCTTCCTAAGAAAACCACTTCAAAGATGAAACTGACCAATCTCAGATTCTATCTGTCAGGCACCAACCTGCTGACATTCAGCGGATTCAAACTGTGGGATCCCGATTTGCAGACGGGAGCCAGCAATTATCCGAACAGTATGATTCTCAATCTCGGTCTTAACCTGGCCTTCTAAATATTACGGATATGAAAAAAATACTATACATAATCGCAGCATCAGCTGTTCTGGTTGCATTGTCAGGCTGTGAAAGCTATCTTGACCGCCAGCCGGACGACCAGTTGACTTCAAAGAACATCTTCGACAAGAAGGCCTCCACTCTGGCTTACTTGTACAATGTCTACTACTATATTCCCAATGTCACGGATCCGAGCGGACAGAGCACAATCTATATGTGCACGTCGGATGAGCTCTCTCTGCCGTACCCGAACAGGGTGTTCACGGCGATCACTCACGACAACTTCTCCCCTCTCTCGACTTTCGGCAATTACAGGAATTACTCCTACAAGTACCTGTACTACGGCATCAGGGAAGCCACATTCTTTATGGAGAATGTAGGCAAATGTCCCGAACTGACAGCTGAGGAGACCGCAAAGTACTATGCAGAGGCGAGATTCCTCAGGGCCTGGTACTACACTGAGCTGCTCCGGCTCAACGGTCCGGTGGTGTTCCTCGGCGACAATCTCGCTGACTTCACCGATCCTAATCTCGCAGGCTATGACAGGACTCCGTGGCAGACGATAGTTAACTGGCTTTGTGACGAATATGATCTGGCCGCATCTGATCTTCCCGCTGACCCGTTCCTTAACCCGAGCGAAATCGGCCGCGCCACTAAGGGCGCTGCTCTCGCTATGAAGGCAAGGCTTCTTATGTACAACGCAAGACCTCTTTTCAACGGTCAGAACGGGACCGGAATCTACGACAACGTGGTAAACAACAAAGGCGAGAAACTGTTC
>JBAYFJ010000225.1:0-2527 GCA_041667245.1 Bacteroidales bacterium
CAGAAGATAGCGTTTGATCATAGCCCTTCCGTCAGCCTTGTCAGGAACATTCCCGACAAGAGGCCAGAAGCAAGAATAGCTGACCCGCTTGTAGAAAGCCCCCGTCTCCCTGTCCACATTGTAAAACATCTTGTCCTTCTCGCACCAAAGATGTTCGCGAATAGCCTGTCTGAGAGCCTGAGCCTTGGAGCTGTACAATTCAGAATCCTCGCTGAAGCCAAGATGCGAGGCAATCTCCGACTGAGCCTCCAGCTCCTTAAGCTGCATAGTGCTGCAGTCACAAGCGAGAAAAGAACGAGTGTCATCTTTGAAATAATTGAGCGCCACATTGTTGTCCGCTCCGCTCTGGAAACCCGTTTCCCAGAAATACAGGCCGTAATTGCCGTCCAACTGAGTGCTGTCACGGTAAGAAAGCACTTTGCACAATTTGTCGTAACAAGCCCTCGCCCATTCGAAATCCCCCGTAGCTTTGCTGTAGATGAGCACACCCTGCGACAGGAAAGGCTTCATTGCGAATTTCCCGAACACCTTTCGAGGCCCTTTGGTCGTGGCGCAGGCCGAGACATAACCCTCCTCATCCACCCCTTCAAGCAGATTCAGAGCCCAGTAGCGAAGGTACTCCGGCTTGCCGTGAGTCGTGAAATAATAGCCCATAAAGAAACCGTCCCAGTCCCACATCTGTTTGTAGAAGCCCGCAGGAATAAGATAGGGGAATTTCAGATAACCCTCGGCCGGCTGGATGACGTTGGGGCTGATTTTGTCATACAAGGAACCGATCTCATCGAGAATGGCGGAAAGATCCGCTTTTGAATATGAAGCCCGCGGCTGAGTCCGAGCGAAAGATGTAGTTGCCATTACCGTAAAAATTAGAACGAAGAAAAGTTTTTTGAATAAGTCAGTCATAATCGTGTGTGTTAGAGTTTCGTTTGAACAAGCAGCCGGTTGTCGAAGTGCGCCAAATACTTGAAGCCCAGCGACTTGATGAAATCGGCATAGTGAGAGAACTCGTGCCCAACTCTGTCTGAATCGTGAGAGTCCGAGCCGAAACTGATGACTTCCCCTCCCGACTCGCGGTACCTGATCAGAATGTCAGGATCCAGAACAGGCGTCCTGCCGTTGTAGTCCTGATACGTCTTAGTGTTGATCTCCAGCGCCTTGCCCTCTTCCGCGAGGAATTTCAGAATTGCATCGAGAATGTCCGGAAAATCATTGTAGAGAATGCTCGCCTTTGGGTAGGGCGCGTATCTTGCCACATAATCGAAATGCCCCATAATGTCGAAATCCTTTCCCAACCAGCACATCTCCTCGTAAAGCGTCTCCAGATAGTGGCCGTAAGCCTCCTTCCAGTCCTTTCCCTCATAGTAGCCGCCCCAGAAGGGATCTGTGTCGTCAAGATAATGGAGCGAAGCGATCACCTCATCGAACTTGTGTGCGTTCAGAGTCTCGCGAATCTCCTTCCTCATTTTCTTCTGAAGCCCGATCTCAATCCCTTTGAAGATTCTGAACCCCTTGTCCGCTGTCCCGTCTCCGACAATAACCTTGTCGCATTTCTCAATCTCGGCCTGCTGAGCGTCAATGTCGAATTGCTCAGGCACCAGTTTCTCGTGTTCCGCCTTCATCGGCGGAACGAACAGATCGCAGTGATCCGTAAAACAAATCCCGCCGAGACCCTCGTCAAGGGCTCTCAGAGCCGTTTTTTCCACAGTCGTCCTATGTCCGTCAAACGAGAATTGCGAGTGATTGTGGTTGTCGTAAAATCTTATCATAATCAATCAAAGAATTCTTTAATCAAAAGCAAGATACGAAAATACTAAAAAATTCCTAATTTTGTAGTTTCAGAATAAAATCAGCATCAATTTAATTTGCTGCACAATAGATAACAATTATGATAACATTCGGTTACAAAAGTAAAGTCAGCAGCATTCTCAGAGCTGCCGCAGCCATCGCCATCGGTCTGGTGATGATCATCAGTAACGAGGCCACGGTGTCTGTCGTGAAGATCATAGCGGCATTCCTGTTCGCCTCCGGAGTCGTGTCCCTGATCTACGGGATAGTCCACAAGAAAGAAGGCGCTTTGACTCTAATGGCCACTAACGCAATGATAGACATAGCTATAGGCATGGTTCTGTTCTTCTTCCCTCAGTTCGTGACAGGAGTAATCGTGGTCATAATAGGAATAGTTCTCGTCATCTTCGGTCTTATGCAGATTGTCGTTCTGGCGAGCAGTATGGCCCTTATCGGACTCGGATTCTTCGCATTCCTGCTTCCCGTTCTGGCTGTGATCGGCGGTGTCCTGCTGCTGTTCAACCCGTTCGGCGTCAAGGTGATGTGCATAATAGCCGGAGTCTGCCTCATCATTTACGGCGTTTCCGAACTTCTGTCTATGTTCAGAGTTGAAAAAGCGAAACAGGAATATGAGATACGGTTCCCGTCCGCGAATGATCCGGAAGGGCCTAACTCATCCGTGAACGCAGGCGGTGCGACACTTGACAATGTCAAAGAAGTGGATTTCAAAAAAGAGAATTAA